>NZ_JCAQHY010000166.1:0-93729 GCF_059621045.1 Vagococcus sp. WN80Y | reverse complement strand
TCGTACTGTAGATGTTCGTATCATTTTAAAGTTATTATCATAGTCAACTATTGGTGCTGTAGCATGTTTTGTGTCGGTTACTTGACTAAGTTCTCCTAACTTACGCAGTTCCCATGCGTCAGAAAAGCCTTCAAATCGGATCATAGGTACGTTTTCGTTCTCACCTTTCATCGAAATACCGCCTTTGTCGCTTCGATGATTTCTTTTGTATCGGGCGTTATAGCTAACTCATCTAGTAATGATAGGAACTTACTTTCAGCCTGTTCAATTTCAGCATTCAAAGTAACCATTTCTTTGCTCAATTCTACTAAATCAATGGGCTCCTCTTCCTCAAAGGTATCAACATAGCGAGGTATATTCAGATTATAATCATTTTCTTTAATCTCATCTAACGTTGCAATATGAGAATACTTCTCGATTTCCTTGCGATTGATCACCGTATCAACAATCTTATCAACATCTTCTGGACGCAAATGGTTTTGGTTTTTCAACTTCTCAAAATCTTTACTTCCATCGATGAATAAAATATCCGATTCAATCCTATGCTTTCTTAAAATTAATACACAGACTGGAATAGATGTATTTAAAAATAATTTATCTGGGAAGCCGATAACTGCTTCAATTTGATGTCTATCAATAAGTGCTTTACGAATCCGCCCCTCTGCTGCCCCACGGAATAACACACCATGAGGAAGAATAATCGCCATCCGTCCACTATCATCTAAGTGATACAAACAATGCAGTAAGAATGCATAATCCGCTTTGGTTTTAGGTGCCACACCATACTCACGCCAACGAGTATCATCTTCACGGTCTTTGTTATTCCAATGTGCTGAATATGGTGGATTTGCCATGACAGCATCAAACATACGAGGATTATCTTTTCCCTCTACAACACCATCCGGCCAGTCACTTTCAAGCGTATCTGCATGATTAATACTGATATCATTATATTCAACACCATGCATCATCAAGTTCATCCTTGATAAGCGATAAGGTGTAGCATCTTTTTCTTGTCCAAAATACTTAATCATACCACGCTTATGAGAGTTTTTCAGATAACTTGCTGTTGTAAGTAGTAACGAGCCCGAACCAACAGCAGGATCATAAATAGAGAAACTCTCTTGATTTTCTCGACCATATGTCAAAATCCGAGCCATCACATCGGAAATTTCTTTTGGCGTATAATATTGCCCCATATCTGATGCTAATACGGTCGCAAACTGCGCAACTAAATATTCATAAATATCAGAAACAGTATCGTCACTCCCTGATAAATCAAATTCAGATGTCGATAGTAACTCAATCATAGAAATCATCACACTAGCACGAGCTTGTGCGTTAGCCCCTAAATCAGCACTATCAAAACGCATGCCATCAAAAATACCTTCAAAATCGCCTTTAGCTTCAAAAGCAATTTGCTGATTAAAATGACCAAAGGCATCTGTCATCATACCAATATTAAAACGATCTTCATCAATTGCTTTTTTCCAATCAACAAAAAAATCAGTAGGTTGTATTGCATAACCTAGATTCTTTTTCATATAATCCAAAGCCTTAGCGGAATCTTGAGAATAAACACTTTCCCATGTTTCACCACGTAAGACAGATTCTAACCAGTGAGTCGCTTTTTCAGATAGATATTTGTAAAATAAAATACCAAAGATGTAGTCTTTATATGCTGTCAATCCAATTTGACCACGCGTTTGATTAAGCATCGCCCACATTTTAGTTTGTTGTTCAGTCGATAGAGCCATTTATTTTTCCCTCTTTCTCTTGTTTGCTACTTTTAATAAAAAAACAGAATTGACTTATAGTGAATTGAAAAATGACATTAGCTCTTCTTCAAAATTTGACGCACCAAAGAATCCAATATTTTCTTCCTCTTCAATCGCATGCACAATATCTGCAAGCATCGGATTATCAATAAGCGTATGCCCTGGTAAAAATAAATCAAATGCTTCTACAATCCGATTTCCGTTAACATCTTGATTAGCCGCCCAACGACGTATCTTCAACTCTCGGCTTTCAGTCCGATATTTTTTACGTGTCTCACGAAGAGATTCGGTTGTAAAATGTTTGGTAATTTCTCCAGATTCGATATCATCCGCAATTTCATTTATTTCTTGACGACTCTCATCGTTCATTGGTCGGATATGCTTATCAATAGCCTCTCTATTTGTTTCAGTTTTATTATCTATAAGCGCATTCAAGAGCTCAACTAGTCTATCATAATCAATTATTTCATGATCAAATAATTCAATACCTAGTTTTATTTCAGTAATGTCTGGCCGTTCATTAGGAGGTAGTTTCTCTCGGGCATCATTTAATCGAGCTTGTAAAGCTCCAAATTCGCCACTATTTGAAATATCAAGTCGAACTATCTTCCCAGTTGGTTCTCGCTTTTCATCTAATTCTTCAATTTCGCTACCAAGCTCATACCCCTGCTGCACGAGGCGTTGAATCTTATTTTGGGTAACCAAAGCCAGATTTACAAACTCTTTTAAATCACTTTCGCCACGAGGAACCTGGCTAAAGTCATCACTAGCAAGTTCCTTTAATCTGGAAACTGCTGCTTCCAAGGCATTTATTTGTTGGCTTTGTGGCTTGGCTAAAATATCATCATTTTCTAAATCCTTAGGAAGCTGGTTGTCTGTCTCATCCTCTGCAGCTTGAAGTGTATCATTTCCGCCCCTCGTATAAATACGCAGGGCGTTTTCAACAAATTCTTGCATGGCATCCCCTTGTCGATAAAAACGTACTTTTCCATGCGGTTTGCTATTAAGGTCCAACGTTCGGTTAGTTCGTGACATTGCCTGAATAAGCATGCCTTCCTTAAGCGTTTTGTCCATATAGATAACATTAATATATTTTGAGTCAAAGCCTGTTAATAATTGATCTGAAACAATGACTAAATCCAATCGATCTTCTTCTTTATCTTGATTATAGGGTTTCTTTCGCGCCAATCGTTTAGTAATATCTAGCATATAGGCACGCGCTGGATCTTTAGCATTTAAAATACTAGGAACAGTAAATTTTTCAGTATAATCCTTAATTGCTTTTTTCAGCGCCTCATTTTGTTCTTTTGTGCCAGGCTCATTGGATTCATCACGCGAAAAAGTCATTGCTACATTTAAATCTGGGGCCTTTTCTTTGAAAATGTTGTAATAATTCATAACAGCCTGCTTACCAGAAACTGCCAACATTGCTTGAAAGGCATTTTCTTTGCGCTGTCCTGCAATTAACGCCCCACTAGAAGTTTTCTTCCAATTTGAGAGGATGTCTTGTACTACCTCTTGTCGATAAATATCACTTTGATAGACTTCTTTTTCATAGTCCTTCTCAGAAAAATCAGTTTCTGGATTTTCAACAACCCAATGAGGCCGAAAATACGTTACGTCAAAGCCCAGTACGTTCCCATCTCCGATTGCATCTTTAATCGTATAGGTGTGCAGTCGTTTACCAAAAATATCATGTGTCGAAATATCACGAGACGTTTTGACATCATTTATTTCATCACTATAGAAGTTAGGCGTGCCAGTAAAACCAAACCATGTTGTTTTCTTGAAAGCCGTTTTAATTAGCTGTACCGAATCACCACTCGCGCTTCGATGAGCCTCATCCATGATAATAACGTTCCAATCATCATTTTTTAATCCATTCTTCACAGCTTTTGTTAATCCTTGAACAGAGATGAGTAATATCTGAGAGGCTCCCTTATGTTTCAATTCTCGCTTTAACTCGGCGCCATTCACCTTCTTAATTCGCTTTTCAAAATGGGCATAAGCAAAGTCCTTAAAATTTTCAAGTGTTTGATCAATCAAATCAACACGATCTACGATAAACAATACATTTCGAACTCTAGGGGCTGAGGCTAATAATTGAGCAACCTTAAACGAAGTAACAGTCTTACCAGATCCGGTAGTATGCCAGATATAGCCACCTTCTCTTTGAATAAGGCCACTAACTTCCATTTCTTTCATTCGCTGTAAAATTTCTCGTGTTGCTTGAATTTGATAACTACGCATAACCATCAAATTATCACTTGAGGCATCTGGAATCATATTAACCGTTACCAAACGGTGCAAAGCAGGAATTCCCATTACTTGATGAGCAAACTCAAAAGCATCTGTGATATCCTCATTCTTCTCATTTCGCCATCCAAAAACAAATGTCTTATTGTAATTCTCAAACGCATTTGGTCGTGCAAAATAATGAGCCGAATGTTGACTCATAATAAACTGCACCTGTACAAAGGCAAATAACCCTTTATATAATCCATCACCATCATACCCTTTTAGTTGCTCAAAGGCGCTCCACTGATTTTGTAAATGTTCATCTTTTTCTTCAATATGCACAACAGGGATTCCATTAATGAGCAGTGCTAAATCAATAACTCGCTTCGTTGTTAATCCTTTAGGTAACTCATTAAACGTTACCTGGCTAACAATTTCATAACGAGAGCGGCCACCCGCTACATCATCCCCATAAAAAATTTCAATTTCTAATTTAGAACCATCATCACGAGTGATAGGAAGCGAGCCAACGCCTCCTGCACCTACTAATAAGAGTTGAGCATCATAAGGCGTTCGGATGTACTGTAACGCTTGAAGAACTAATCCGAATTCAATATCAGATAATAACGTTCCATTTAATTTATGGGCATTTATTTCATTTAAAATATCTCGCCAATGCTGTTCAAGCTTTTTTATACTCACGTTGGAAAAGTCTTTGCTGTATGTCCAGCCTTCAGCTTCGAGTTTTTTTATTAACGCTTCTTCAAATTTCGCTTCTGCCAATTCAATACTTCCTTTCTCCAATTTACACAAAACTTTTCTGTAAATAATTATTTTTCATTTTATTTAATGATTACGCAGTAAAAAAGCGTAAGTATAAAACTATTATATCATGGATTCAACTATATATTTTAATGGACGTAAAATAATTTATAGTTCCATAAGTTGGTACTTGTCACTAGGTTATGGAGACAATATGCTATAAATAAATCAATTAATAAAAAAATTTTGAGATTTAAAGGCACGTTATGTTCTTCCAAATTATAAAAACTTTTTATTATCTACTAAACGTTTCTACATAGGTGATTTCATATAACAATGCCAATAATAGTTTGAAAAAGTTTTTTTGAATAAAAATGTCTTTTATAATAAAAAATTGGTATAATTAAAGGAGATTTTAATTGAAAGGGGATTTTATATTGAAAAAGTATGGGTTAGTAGGTAGTATTTTGTTAATATGTCTATTTTTAAGTGCGTGTGATGGAGGTGCTAAAGACATGGCACAATACATAGATGTAAGTTTTACTGGTATGGATACAAAAGGAAAGGCTACATATATTTTAGATGATAAGAAATTATTGAAAGATACGTTAGATTACAATATTGATGAGGCACCAGACGAGAAAATTGCGGAAGAAATGAGTTCAATTTATTCATCTTATAAAATCAAGCTTGACAAAACTGAAAATCTATCTAATGGTGATAAAGTCAAAATTACTATTACAGTTGATACTGATAAAACAAAGAAGATTAAATCTGGTGATAAAATAGTTAAAGTGTCTGGCTTGGAAGAGCCTAAAAAGTTGACCAGTGCTGAGGTAGAAAAAAATCTTGTTTTGAATTTTACGGGTGTTAGTGGAAAAGGACTTTCCAAGATAGATAATATGTTTGATGAACCATTGAACTATATTGATTTCGAAATAGAAAATGATGGTGAACTAAAAAATGGGGATAAGGCAAAAGTCATCTTGTCGAAAGATGCTGAGAGTCGACTGTTCGAAAAAGGATATATTATTGATGATAATTTTTCTCCCCAGTTTGAGGTAAAAGAATTAGATGAAGTAGCAGAAAAAGCGACAGATATTGCTAATGTAGAGGATATTAAACGTATGATTGATGAAAAAACGAAACGTACATATCAGGACATGAATGCCGATAACTCGTGGGGATATCGCTATGAAATAAAACAAGAAAAATTAATGTATAGACAATTTTTGAGTGGTAAAAATGAAGAATCATCATTTTGGGGAAACAATGGATCTGACTCGAATGGAAATCTAATTGGAATTCACACAATTAAACAATATTCAGGGGGTACAGAAAATAAATTAAAAGAAACTAAAACTGCTATCATTGGATATTCTAATATAGTATTGGATAGTGAAAAGAAAGCAAATGTTGCTGATATTGAAAAAGTCAGTTCAACCAAAGATGATACATATTCATTGGAATCTGTAATCAAACTATACGAAGGATATGGTTATGTAGAAGTCAAATAAGATGGATTGTAAAGTGAGTAGCCTAATTTAGACTGCTCACTATTTTGATTTGCTTGGTATGGGTATGGACGTGCTCTGATTGTGTTATTCCTTCATAATTTATTTTTCGCACTGTCACCACATTTACAATAATCTAGATACTCACCTAAACCACCGATCTGCTTTCTATTTATAGTTCATTTTTACATTTTTTAGCTAGGGGAATTACACTTAATTCTATTTTGTCCACTCCATTTACATTTTCTATTATCAAGTAATCAGTTGAGTAATCATAAATCATATAATTATAAATTGTGCCTATTCTTAGCGATTTTCAACACTTGGACGATCAGTTACTAAAAAATATTTATACTATTACTATAATAGAAAATTACTCTTCAAAAAGGACTTCAAAAATTTTCTTAACCAAAGAAAAGGCTATTTTATAAATAGTGTATAAAACAAAAAACAATGATATAAGTCCAAAAAAAGCTGCTAGCAGATTCGTTTCTGTACTCTCCTTAGGTTTTGAACCAAAAAGAAAGTGTATAACCGCTATATAACTTTTTCTAGCATCTGAAGTTGAGATAAGGTCTTGATATAACGCAAATAGAAATCCAATAAAAAAGCCTCCTACAGCTTTCAAGTAATAACCTGTGCGTTTCCCCCACCACTTTTTCAATTCTGTCCGGCTTTTTTCTTTATTTTTCCGGCACATATATCCTACCCAAATACCTTGTCCAATCACAGCAATTATAAATGCTAGTCCTATGCCTTTTAATGAGTAATCAATTGATTGGCTACCACTCTGGCTGAATAGACCTACATTCATAGTCGCTATTATAACTAAACCAAATATTGACCCTTTAATTTTTCTAATCAATCTACTCTTAAAACGACTCATTGTAATAACTCACCTCACTTAAATAATATCTGGAATGGCAACACTTTTGTAAATAATAGATTAGTGCTTTCAATATCCAACCTAAATTCATTTGATAAGCTACTTCTTTGAAATATATACATCCCGTAAAATAAGTCGGAAATATATATCTTCTCTAAAGATCGGAATAATTAAGAGTACTTGTGGGACTTTCAGCTTGGGTTAGCTGAAAGTAAAACGGGCACTCTTGATTATATAACAGGATATATATAGATGAATAATGTTCACTGTTAATAGTTGAATGAATCGTACCTCAAAGTACAGGCAAAAATTGTATCTTGGTATTCTATAGATTAAAATTTGGCTTATTTAGTTGTATTTCAAACTTAGTACTAAAGTTGTTTCTTTGTATTGATAAAAATTGGTTTTATTATGTTCAATTGATATAATAAATCAGGAGGATAAGTAATGATAATTAAATTATACTACCCTAGTTTTGAAACAAATGATATTAATTGGCTAAAGTATGTATTGTTGTATAAAAAAGTGCAAACAATAGTACCTATATACATCCCGTAAAATAAGTCGGAAATATATAGTCTAAAATCATCTGTTTGAATGAATTATTTTAATAAATAAAAATAAAATTTAAGGAAGAAAAAATGAAAATAGAACGTATGTTAACCATCATTGTGATGTTACTTAATAGAAATCGTGTAACAGCGAATGAACTGGCCGAGAAGTTTTCAGTATCAGTCAGAACTATTTACCGTGATATTGAAACAATCAATCTAGCTGGCATTCCTATTATTTCCCATTCTGGAAACAATGGTGGATTCAGCATTTATGAGGATTATAAATTAAATCATCAAGTTCTGCCTCTTAATAATCTGTCCTCTCTCCTCTCTATTCTCAAAGATATTAATTCTACACTTAACGATATTGAGTTAGATTCATCCATAGAAAAGTTACAAAATATTGTTCCTGAAAATAAGACAGATGATTTTAACCTTCATTTGGAACAAATCATTATCGATTTGCATCCATATGGAGATTCTCCTAGTCAAAAAGAATTGGTAAAGACGATAAGGAAGGCCATTAAGCAGAGTAATCTACTGACTATTGACTACAGAAATTATAATAATATCGCCAGTAGCAGGCAAGTTGAACCAATGTCACTCATTTTCAAAAATTACACTTGGTATTTATTTGCTTACTGTTTATTAAAAGAAGACTTCAGACTATTTAGAGTTTCTCGTATAGATGGTTTCCATATTGAAAATCAATCATTTGAACGTCGACAACACTCCTATCACGAGAGTGTGCAATTATCTAACGAGCAGACAGCAATGACAACAGTTATTTTGAAAATAGCTCCTATGATGAAGGCTCGTGTGGAGGATGTTTTTAAAGAAGAAGACATTGAAGTATTAGAAACAGGTGAACTTCTTGTGACAGCTACATTCCCCGAAAAAGAATGGTTATTCTCTCTTATATTTAGCTTTGGAGAACATGTAGAAATCCTAGCCCCAAAAGAATTACGTCAAAACTTTGCAGCAAAACTTAACTTGATGTCTGAGAAATATAATTAAATGGATTTCTGATCTCAAACCTGACATACTACTGTCACACCAACATGATAATATTGTGGTGTAAGATACTTTTAGTTAACGAGGAGGAAATAAAATGTTAAACAATTATGAATTCCCAACACCAAAACTTATCTCAGTTAACGATATTGAACTAGAGATTTTTGAAGCTGGTGAAAAAAATAGAAAGAAACCTATCGTTCTTTGTCACGGTTGGCCAGAGCATGCCTATTCTTGGAGACATCAAGTAACTCCCCTTGTAAAGGCAGGTTATCACGTTATCATTCCTAATCAACGAGGTTACGGAAATTCATCTTGTCCAAAAGAAGTCACAAAATATGATATCGACCATTTAACAAGTGATCTTGTTGCTATATTGGATTACTATCACTACAATGACGCCATTTTTATGGGACATGATTGGGGTGCAAGTGTTGTTTGGAGCATGGCTTTACTACATCCTACACGAGTTAGTAAAATGATTAACTTATCCTTGCCCTACCAAGTTCGTGGTGAGAAACCGTGGATTGATTTTATGGAAGAATTTTTTGGGGATAATTACTATTTTGTTCACTTTAACAAACAACCAGGTATTGCAGATGCTATATTAGATGAACACCCATCACAATTTATTAACAATCTATATCGAAAAAATGTTCCCTCACAAGGTTATAGTGACGGAATGGAAATGATTGATTTGGCTAATACAGCCACGCCATTAGGTGAGCCTGTTATGAGTGAGAAGGACCTTGATGTTTATATCTCAAGCTTTAAAAAAACAGGTTTCACTCCAAGTATCAATTGGTATAGAAACCTGAATCGTAATTGGCATATATTAGGCGAGGTATCGCCAATTATTCATCAATCAACATTAATGATATACGGTGAGAAAGATATCATCCCACCACTTCCCAATATAAAGGATTTTGTACCTAACATCGATGTTAGAACTTTAGACGCTGGTCATTGGATTCAAGAAGAAAGACCTAAAGAGCTTAATCAAATGATTTTAGAGTGGCTAGAACAATGAGTAAAATTAAATTTTTTACCGATCAAACAGAATTTATTAGTTGGTTGGATACTCATCACCAAACAGCTAATGAGCTTTGGGTAGCTTTTTTCAAGAAAAAAAGTAAGAAAGTAAGCCTTACTTGGTCTGAATCAGTAGATTGTGCGCTAGCTTTTGGTTGGATTGATGGAATCCGGAAAACAATCGATGAAGATAGTTATAAAATTCGTTTTACGCCACGTAAGCCTAATAGCGTTTGGAGTAAAGTCAATGTACAAAAAGCGCAAAAATTGATAGAACTCAATCAGATGAGACCTGAAGGATTAACTATTTTCAATCAAAGAAATGATCAAATCGGTTATTCATCCGCTCAAAGAAACGCAACTCTATCGAAAGAATATCAAGATAAAATCAGAAAAAATCCAACGTCTTGGAAATTTTATAATCAACTTCCACCTTCTTACAAAAGAGATTCTATTTGGTGGATAATGAATGCAAAAAAAGAAGAAACCCAGCTAAGAAGATTGAATCGATTAATTGTTGCATGGGAAGAGAACGACATGTTAAGACCATAGTTTTTATGACCTACTAAGAAAATATAAACTCAATTTAAAACTATTTCATAATAGTCCACAACAGAAATCATTTAAAAATTTCAGATAATTTTTTTATTTTTTTTAATGAAGCATATCGAATACTTTGTGGTGCTAAATTTGGCTGATCTAAATCTAACTTTATAGGGTATTCTAATTCTTTAGCCTGCCCTTTAAACAGAATTTTCTTATAACCAAAATAATTATCAGAATCAACAATTTTATCAACTTCCGCCCAATGCGTGATTGCAGAAATAGGATTCGTTTGATAAGCCGCAATGTATTTAATATGGTCTAGTTTAATTTTGCTAATTCGGAGATCATACCATTGATTTTTCCTAAGGAAAACAACTCTAAAGCCTTCCTTTCTGGCTGAAACTATAATTTCTAACGAAACATCTTTGTCATCCATCATATTTTTTATTTCTTCGATATAATAAAGGACCTCCTCTTCAAAAGGCTTCATGGTTTCCAACGTTTTTTAAGTTTTCGTATTTTAATTCCTATTTCTACAATTGACTCTAGATTTAAACTTTTCTCTTCTAAATTTAAATCTAGAGTCAGCTAAGCTTCAGTGGCCTAGAAAGACAGAAGAAGTCAGGTATCTCCAATTATTTTATTTTCTCTACCGTACTGGTAGCCAAAATGGTTATGTTTTTAAACTTTACTTGTACCGCTCTTACCTGTTTTTTAACGTTTATAGCAATTTCTTCAGAGGGGGCTATTGTTAGTTCTACATAACTACAAAAAAAATCACTCTCATCATAAATTAAATTAACCTTATAAAATACAGGAAGAGACATCTCTTCTAAAACAATTTTCTCTATGGGCCACATCAGTTCACGATTCAACTTTTCAGTACCAATGAAAAGATTTTGGACACCATTTGAACCACCCAAACACTTAGCAATGATATGACAAGCATCCGTATTTTCAGGTTTATTTTCCCAATTAAATAGTTTTTCTTTAACTCTTTTATCAACTCGACTTGTAACACATGTTTTTAAATCACTTGATTTTATTTGTCTGTATGCAGTTTTTGTGTATCTATTTTGATGAGCTATTCTCCCATTTTTTTCAATTTCATTTCTTTGTAAAGTCACAGTAGACAATAGATAGTCATCCTTATAATTTAGTAACGATAGTTCTATCTTTCTTACTAAGTCATCAATTCTCAAACCTAATCCCCCCTAATTTTTATTTATTTCAATCTCTGATAGACTTCAGCGAACTTTTATTAATCACTCTTTCTTCTAATAATGCCAATCTATTCTCAATCATTTCACCAATATCTTCACCATAAAAAGCGATTGAGGTATCCCAATTATAATACTGATAATCTTTTTCTCTGCTAGCAGAAAACCAGTTGAATGAACCGTCCACTAAAGCAATATCATCTATAATAATCATTTTACTGTGAACACGATTCAAATCAATTAACTGAGCACCTGTTTCTTCCAATAACTTTCTACCTGCCATGTAACTTGGTTGTCTGCTTTGGTTAATTGCTGGAGTCGTGTAGACAAAAATATTTTTTCCAGCATCAACTTTTTGTTTCATCAAATCCAATAAATCTTGACAGTAATTATTTAACGTATAGTAAGAAATATAAGGTGAAACGATATGGAGAAGTTCTTTTGTTCTATTGAGTAATTTCACTAGATACTCATCATGAGCAGGAACTCCTTCTATTCTTTGAATGTTCCCTTCTGATGTTCTAGTGTATTTTTCTAACCCATGAATTGCATTATTTTCTGAAGAAAAAACAATTTTTGCTAATTGGGTGGAAGGTAAATTTCCTTCTAAATTAAAGATAGTTGTATCACCAAAAATTAAAAAGCTATCTTTTGCACGAGACACAGCAACATTCAACATATGAACGCTACGATCAAAAAAGTAAGTGCCTTTATAAGAACTATCATAAACTGTTGAAAAAATCACCACAGATTTTTCAGCACCTTGTAAGGCATGGACTGTCCCAACAACAATCTCATCTTCTTTGAAACCTAATTTTTTTAGTTCATTGCTTATCATAATTTTTTGCGCTTTAAAAGGTGTAACGACTGCTACAACATCCCCAACTGCATCCTTATGATACATTTTTAATAAGTTTGCTTTTTCATCATTAATCCAACTGGCAATTGCTTTTGCCTCGATCATGTTCGCCATGCTGTTATCTTTTCGGATCATTTTGCCACCGATGTGTCCATAACCCATCGGTGGCAATTTCCCATCATAATAGGCTTCTTTTTCTTCACGTTTTGGTTCTAATTTTCCATCATAAGCTAGAGTGTTACAGTAAGTAATAATTTCAGGTAAACATCTTCGGTGTTCACTCAAAAATAAGCCGCCATTCAAATGTGCGTATTTATGAAACTTACTTCTTCTTTGAGCAACTTCCATCAAATTACCACAAGATGTCGATAATCCACTATTCATGAATTGAGACATCCCTTCTTGACTAGCAGTAAGCAAGTTAAGAATATTACCTTTATCTACCTCTTTCGTCATATTCCAAATAGGTTCAATTTGCTTCGTATCACCAACAGCTAAATATTTTTTTGCTAAAGAAAGGCTGGCCGTACTTATCTCAGGGCTAACTTGTCCTGATTCATCTGTAATGAGTAAATCAATAAAATTAAACATCGGTTTATAGTCATAAGAAAAAAATACAGGAACTTGGTAAAGTGTGCCCACAATACAAGGAGTTAACATCGCGCTTCTTACCCATCTTTGTTGGTATTCATTCATATTTTGGATTGATTTAGCTAATTTTCCTTTTTCTTTCAACTTTTCAATAGATATAAGCCATTCTGCTTCCCAATAATGTGTTGTAAGGACAAATAGCAAATACCTAATTGTTTTGTCTAAGTGTTCATTAAACTCGATGTCATCCATCGCTGTTGCTATATGATATTCTCCTAACAATTTTTGATAGTGCTGCACTTCAGTTTTTAACTCGTCATATTCTGTTTTCAGACGCTCTTTTTCAGCTAGTAAATCAGTTGCTGTTTGTCTTTCTTTTTCTAATGAGTTTTCTAACTCCTCAATTGAAACTAGTTTATTAAGCTGACAAAACTTTTGTTTTCTTTCTTTTTCACGCTTTTGCTTCAAATATGGAATTATATCTAAAATACTACCTGATTTAGAATTAAATACTTCCCATTCGGTGCAAATCGCTTTTAATGTCTCAATAGTTTGATGACTCTCACTTATTAGTTGCTCTTCCTTCTGTAACTGATTATTTATTTTCTCTAATGACTCTTTATATGTTCCTTTTTTTGAATTACATGCAACAAGTTTTTCCAAATCCCTTGCTAAGGTGACTAACCAAGAATGTATTTCCTTTTTTACTTGTTGGACAGTACACCCTTTTTTATTAAAACTCTCTTCAAAACGTGACAAAAAATAAGTTTTTGCATTTTCAAAAAATTTAATTGATTCGAGTCTATCTAAGTATTCAGTATCCTCACTGCTAATTTTGGCATGCATTGAGGATAATGACTCCTTGGAATAGTCCTTTTTGACAATATATAATCCGTAACTGTCTAACGTAGGAATCCACCGCTCTTCAAACAAACCAAACTTTTCTTTCAATGGCTGAAACTCTGGCAAGTTTGGGAGTTGATTTAAGTCAAAGCTCGTTCCTTGGCTTACATCCATTTGAAAACTTTCAATGACATTGGTTACAGCTTGATTATTAGTTGAGGAAACAACACAGATTGGTGGTTTTCTCCCCTCAATAGCAGCTTTAATCCAATTTGTGGCAATGATACTTTGTAGCAGCGTCGTCTTTCCTGTTCCAGGAGGACCTGTAACACCTATCATTTCACCCGTATTTAATGTATTCATATGGCGAACGACTTCTCGTTGACTAAGTGAGAGACCAAATGTTGGTTTCATTTGACCAAAATGATATTTATCCATTTCTATTTGTTTGTTTTCTGACAGTAGATTGGGCTCTGTTTCAGAGTCCATCTCACTTAAAAAATTTTCTAACAGTGGTAAATCGCCACTATGCTTGGTTATTGAATCATAGAGTTTTACAATTCTATGTGCTGCTCCACCATTCGAGGTTCCCTTAAATACTAATGTATGATTATCTACTTTTTTATACCATGAAATCTTTTTTAACTCCGTTATTTTTTGATTAGTTACATACTCAAATAGTTCGCTTGTCAATTGGACATACTCATCCCAAGATAATTCCTGAAATGAATGACTTTCTATAAACTGAAGATAGTCATCATTTTCCCCAATCACTGACAGCTTTGAGTTTTCAACTGGTGCAAGCAATATTCTGGGAATCCAAGGGACTCCGTAAGTAACATGTTTCAACTCACCACTTTTTGCAAGACGCGCGGGTACAATTAAAGGATATAGTCTTTTCTCTTTTTCGCCAGATCCAGATTGCATTTGAATAGGAAAAAGAAAAATGTCGATGTCTTCTTCGTCCTCTTCAAACAAACGATTAATTGTCTCGATATCCAATCCTTTGACTTCTCCATTTAGATAGTCTTGAAAAGAAATTTGAAGTGATTTATTTTTTGTTGGTTTTACTTCTGATAAAGAAGCTTGTTTTAAACTTGCTGTATAATACTCAATAATTTTTTTCATTTTTATTTTCATCCTATCAATATGTAGTAAATGTCTTATTGAATCATCTCTAACTAAATCATAGAACAGATTGAGAGATAATAATATAGAAAATGACAATTTATTCTTATATTTTGTAAAAATAGCATTTTTTTACAAAATATATCCTTTTATGTACTGAAACTTAGCATCAAGATGTAATCAATACACTGACATTTTAGCAATGTATGTAAACTCATGTTTCGCTCATTCATTGATTATATGCTCATATCACGAGCAATTCATCTAAAAATACTGGTCAGGATTTTGTCGTTATGATTACTCATCAGTAAAAAAGCTAGGAAGTTCTGATATCAAGATAAAATAAAAAAGCTAAAAACCTTATGTATAAAGGCTTCTAACTCATATCTAAAGACTATCCGACCGAACCTTCCATTTAGAAAAAACGTCACCGAACTCTCCAATAGCCGTTGGAATAATTTTCCGACTTTTATCCTTATATGTGATATATGTACTCATCTTCTTGATTTTTATAGCTTTTTTTTAATTCAAATTAATCTTTATTATAACCATATTTTATAGATGAGACACAATTATCTAGCTTAATTTAGCAAATCAAATTAAATAAAAAGGAGGAGATTTTCAAAAAATTGTAATGAAGACTCTATGGTCGAACGTTTAAATAGATTTGAACCTTTACTTTTAAAAGAAGCTTCTCGTTATGGTCAATTAGATCCAAACTGTTTACAAGTTCTTAAAGGAAATTTGACCAAACATGTTCATATCTATGAAATTAGAAACAAATCTTAAAAAAAGGAGCTTTTTCAATAAATATTGTGAGAGCTCTTTTTAAAATTAGGAATTTTTAAAGTATTGTAAACGATCGACTGGTATAATAGAGTTAGCTTTTTTTAGATTGGAGACATGCAAGGACAGAAGATAAAAATATATCCTTCTTAAAAAAACAAGAAGGAGACTTATATAATGTTTTGGTAGATCTCAAAAATAGTTTGAGAAACTTTTACATATTTTTTCAAGATGAAACAAATTATCTTAAGAAAAGAAAGATTATTAACAAAATAAAACAACTCATTACTTGTACTATTTCTCAATACAGTTTAACTTCAGACATCAAAAATAAACTTAAAAGCTGAAAAAGGAGAAACTATGCTTGACTTGACTAAAGAAAACAAAAAATTATACAAGGACATTATTAAAATTTCTTTGTTAGAAAAAAATGATTTCAGAAACAGCGATCTTATTCAATCACCGATATTAATCTATGATGAATCCATTATCCCAATTAATGGAATTTGCCCTTTTTGCGGAGGTAAGTATTCAGCTCTATATATTTCTAATTTTAAACCTATTGATAAAGATTTTTATTCTGAAATAAAAACAGACCCAGAAATGTATGATTTAAAAAATAATATTTCCAATAAGATTATTATTTGCTCTGACTGTTTAGAATTTAAACGAACAAAATATGAATTGGATAATAGCCCATTATTAAACCCAATATTCTCTTATGAAAAAATTGATAGACACTTATTTTATGATGAATTTGGTATGATTCAAAGTTGGACTAATAGAGGTTGGGCGACAATTGAAATTTTAGGGCTAAATAGAAAACAATTAGTAAATCAACGAAGTGAAATATTTCAAAAAGGAGGATTACCTAAAATTAATCATCCTAGTAAAATATTTAATCCTATGAATGATTTTGAAACTGAGTTTCTAGAAGTTTGGAGACAGTTAATTCTTTCAGAAGCTATTAATGAATATTTCTTTAAACAAGAGTATATTACTATATCAAATATTGAAGAGTTAAAAAAAAGAAAAAAAAACTTCCTTCGAAAATTTAATTCTATTTCCAATAATAAAGATAAAAAAATAATTGTCGACACGCATTATAGAAGAATCACTTCAAATAATGAAGAAATTCAAATTGATACTTATTCTCAAAATATAGAATCTTTTCAAATAGAAACTGTAGAAATTAAGAAATTTAAAAATTTATCATCAGTTAAATTTAAACTATATAAATCTAATAAAAAAATTGGTCAATGGACTTCAATTCTTGGCGAAAACGGTTCTGGCAAAACTTCAATATTACAAGCTATCGCTTTAACTCTTGTTCCTAGATCTGAGATGTTATATAACATCGAGAAGCTAGGCCTGAAAGATGATATATTTGATTGGAATGTAAAAATAAATTCATTTTATCATGAAGATGAGTCTGTTTACCTTAGAAAAAATAAATATGAAAAAGTTAAATATCCTCTTGTTATCGCTTACGGCTCTGTTCGATTAAGTGATGGAATTAATGCTAGCAAACCTGATAAAATACATTCAATTAGAAATTTATTCAATTCAAGAAAAAGTTTAGCGAACCCTGAAATGTATCTAATAAGTCTATCCGAAAAAAGTTTTAGGTTAGTTACTAAACAGATCATTTATATTTTTAAGGATGAAATTCATATTTCAAGAAATGATAATAATGTTTTTTTTCATCTATCTAATAATACCTTTTCTTTTAAGCAACTTAGTGATGGTTATAAAATTATTTTGTCGCTAATTTGCGATATAATGAGCACAATAAATAAACGATATAAATCATATGAAGGTAAAGCTATTGTTCTCATTGATGAATTAGAAAATCATCTACATCCCAAATGGATTATTGAACTACCTCAAATATTAAAAGAAGTTTTTCCTTATGTTCAATTTATCACTACTACTCACAATCCTTTACTGATAAAACAACTTGAAAGTAACGAAGTAATCATTATTTCAAAAAAAAATAGTGATTCTACATTTAATGTACGAACTTTTAATAACAACCAACCTTTAAATGCTTACAGCGTTGATAACTTACTTACAACGGACTTTTTCAAATTAGACAATACAGACCCAAAACTAAACTCTGAAATAAAAGAATTATATTTGAGAATGAATGAGGATAAAAATTTCACTTTTGAGGATTACAAAGCCATTTTAGAAAAGAAAAAGATTAACAGAAGATATCCTGGCACGAGAAGAGAATATCTTTATCAATACCTACTAGATGAAATTTTGAAAGAAGAAGACAATAGAGCTTTAAACAGCAAATTATTAGAGGAAATAAATATTTTAGCAAAAAATATTGTCGCAGGTGATGAAAATGAACCGATATAACCGACTAAATGAACCATCTAATTTAGCTCGCGCAAAAATAAGAGAATTAGTAAGAATTCGGACTCATTTAGCCTCAGACCCCTGCTTATTAACATTTGATTTTAGAGCATATAAGGCAACGGGAGTAAAAGAGAGACTAATTGGAGAAAACCATAATAAATGCTGTTATTGCGGAAGTATTTGTGATAATTCTCAAAATGACTTTCATATTGAGCATTATAGACCAAAAAAAGACGATCCTAGAAGAATGCATTTAAATGCAAATGGACTAGGTTATTATTGGTTAGCTTCAGATTGGAGTAATCTTCTATTCGCATGTGAAAAATGTAATGGGCCAAAAAGTTCTCAATTTCCTTTGATAAATCCAAATACAAGAAACTTAACTTCTGAAAATATAAGTTTAGAAGAACCTTTATTATTAAATTTTTCAGATCCTAGTTATATACCAAAAGAGAATTTTAGTTTCTCTGATGGTGATATTATCGGACATACAGATGAAGCTTTATCTACAATTAATATTTGCCATCTTTTCAGAACACCATTGATAGAAAAAAGAAAATCAAAAACAACTTGTTTAAAAACTAAATGTCGTGATTTTTTAAAAATTTTAAAAAACACAAAAAAGCCAATAATTATAGAAACATTGGACTATAGAATCGATGACTTCGATATTGCAAATGATTTTTTTAACACATATTTAGCAAATTTTCCAAATAATGATCATGAATTCTCAGTGTTAGAAACTCAAATATTAGAGGAAGAAATTTTAGACTCTCCTTCATCTATAAGTACTTTTAAGATTCTTTTAGATAACGAAAAAAAGCAAATAAATAATTTTAAACTAAAAAAATAAAATCTCTTAACTCAGTATTTTTTAATATTTATAAACTTTAATTAAATAAACAACTGATACCGTATAGAAAAACTATTGACACAATTTTTCTATACGGTTTTTTGTTCTTCAAAAAAATATTCTTTAAATACTATATTTTAAATTTATGTTGTTTTTTTCTAACGAACCATTATATATATGAATCACAAAATTCGCTTGACCTTTGACAACTAAATAAAATATTCAAGTACATTCCTCTTTGTAACAGCACTTGTATTGACTACGCCATGATCTTTTAACAAAGCGAATACTAGTCAAACTAAAAATAAGGTTGTTCCTTATCTGCCATGAATGACAAAGATATTAATGATGTCAATAGCGGTTTAAAAATGTAGTTTTATGGCGGTTTGAAATTGTTGGAAAAAGGCGGTTTAACTTGTCCTTATTTTGGGTTTAAACCATGATTTTTCAAGCGATACGATTTACCAGTTATCCGTATAACATGGGAATGATGGACCAAGCGATCTAAAATAGCTGCTGTCACTGCGGGGTTTTTGAATACTTCTCCCCAACCAGATAAAGGGGTATTTGTTGTGAAGATTGTTGAATGCAACTCATAACGCGCATTGATTAATTGAAAAAGTAAATGAGCTTCATTTTTTTGGATAGGTAAATAGCCTATTTCATCAATAATTAATAGATCGTAATGAGTATAACGTTTCATCACCCGTTCAATTGTCCCTTTTTCATAGGCTGTTTGAAGCTTTTGAATTAACTCCTGACAATTAATAAATAAGGTTCGAATGCCTTGCTGACAAGCTTCTATACCTATTCCTGTCGCTAAGTGACTTTTACCTACACCTAGACTACCTATAAAAATATTATTTTCATGTTTACTTAAGAAGCTCATATGTCTTAAATCTAGGACTTCCTTTTTATTGATACTAGGTTGAAAACCAAATTCAAATTCGTCTAAATGACGGAGTTTAGGAAAGCGTGCTTTTTCAATGGCACGCTTTATTTTGGTTTCTGCTCGAAACACAATTTCATTGTGTGTTAATTCGAGTAACGCTTCTGTAAATGGAATAGTTTTTTTATTAACTACCTCAAGGTAGTTAGGGAAATATTCTTTTGTTTTATGCAGTCCTAATAGTTCAAAATTACTTAGTAGTTGTTGATAATTGCTCAATGTTTAAACCTCCTAAATGTTGTCGTACTGAGATAAAGACTTCTCAATGTAGTCATAAATGTCTTCATCTTCTTTATCTTTGAAGACGTCTGATTTTAAGATGCTATACATGTCATCATTTGTATAATTAAATTTTTGATTACTTTGTAAGTGCGATTTAATCCGTTCTCCTTTATAATAAATATGTAGTTGATTATCGGTATCGAGTTCTATTTGAACCTCTTTGCCAATATAATCAGGTGAGACAGAGTATTTACATTTTCTAAATTGAACCATTGACTCTCTAGAAACGATACGGCTAATATCATCTTCGAAATAGGGAGTCAGTAGGTTTGTGTTTAGTTGATGCAGATGCTCTTTTTCTTTTGTTTCCCACAAATAATAAGGGGGTTGGTCTATCGCTTGTGACACTTCTTGATTCAGTTCTTCATTAAAATCATTGACTAGTTGAACCAATTCAACACCATCGTTAAATTCGTAATTATAGACTCGCAATCGTTCCATCATTCGCGCTAATGACTCCGCAATTCCTTTTGTTTGAGGACGATAAGGGCGGCAGGCGATGGGCTCGAATCCCGCATCTTTACTAAATTCATAAAATTTATGGTTAAAGACTGTTTTAGAGAACTGGCTGCGAGACTGATCAACAACAGTGCGCATGTTGTCAAACCATATTTCTCTTGGAACACCTCCGGTGTACTGAAACGCATCATCGAGACATTCGAATAATGTATCTTGCTTCCGATCAAATGTAACCGTAATAAATTTAAGCTTCGAAAAACTCAAGACGTAAAGAAAAATATTAAATGTAAAAACTTCGCCATTCTTACTGATTAACTTCATATCTTCTTTCCAATCAACTTGTGCTGCAACTCCAGGACGGTGTTCAACGCGAATGGTTGCTTTATGCTGTCTCTCTCTTTTTGTTTTTTTACAATAATCGCGAACAATGGTGTATTTTCCTTCGAATCCTTTCTTTTCGATAAACTTAAAAATAGCCATTGCACTACACCCGAGTTCTAATTTTTCATCAATCATTCCTTTGAAAGGATTTAACTTGCTAGGTCGCTGATTCGTTTTTCTTTTAGTAGGAAGTTGATTGAGCTTTCCCAGTTCATAATATCTTTTAACCGTTCTATAATCACAACCATACTGTCTAGAGAGTCGGTTGAAATTAGGTTTTATATCATCCATTAAATATTTTTTAACTCCTTCTCGTACATCTATTCTCATTTCATTGCTCCATTCCGTTTAGCTATGAAATAAGTGTACAAAAAAATGTAGGAAAAACAACATTTTCAAGTTGCCATTTTCCTACATTTTATCACCGCTATTTACACTGCACAAAAACAACTAAGCACAGACAAAAAGACTTCATCATCCCAATAACCACAAGAGTTTGTTGAATATTATTTCGATGTCATTTAAGTACAAAGAGTTAACATGAGCTGTTTAGTAATAATTCTACTTCGCTAAACATACACATTAATAATCAGTATGTTTCTAAATTAAGGAGTGATAAACTTGGTATATTTTTTTAGTATCAATAGCCTTTTACTCTAATAATTCCCAATTCAATAGCTTGAATAATCGCCGAAACAGTTGAGTTTACCCTTAGTTTATCATTGATAGATACAAGATGGTTGTTTACAGTTCTTCTACTAATCTGAAGGCAATCCGCTACCTCTTGTTGCTTAAGACCTTCTGCAACACATTTTAAGATCTCTTTTTCGCGTTCACTAAGTAAATCTATTGAACTTTGATCATCTGGCAGCAGATTGATTCCATGATATATTTTTTTTAGATCATCATATAATTTTTCGATTGTTACATTTTTATTTAACAATCCCCATGCACCTGATTTTATTGCTTCATTCTTGTATTCAATCAAATCAAAGCCTGATAAAAAAACTATTTTTTGATTCGAAAATTTTTTAAGAAGCTCTTTAGATATATCAAACCCACTTAACTTCCCGATGTGGATATCTAATAATACTAAATCTGGTTGCTCATTTTTCATTTTATCGAAAAAATATCTTGGCTCAGTAAAACTAGTAATTGAGATATCCATTGGCCGAAATGCAATTTCAAGACTCTTAGAAAAAAGTGCATGATCGTCTAGTAAATATACTTTCATGAATCTATCCCCTCCTTTGTAATAGGTAATGTTATCGTAAATTTTGTTCCATGTGGTTTTATAGATGATACTTTCATTTTTCCGTTTAATGAGTTAACTTCTTGATTTATTGATAATATACCAAAATGTCTATTTTCAAATTCTCTGAGTTTTATTTTACTATAATCAAATCCTATACCATCATCTTGTACAATACTTTCAATATAAAATTCACTTTGAATAAGCGCAACAAGAATTTCTGTTGCTTGAGAATGTTTAAGAGCATTGACAATTAATTCTTGTATAATTCGATAAATATGGAACTTCTCTTCTTTCTTCAGATGAGTTTCTTGTGGGCAATAAAACTTAATAAAGATAGATTCCTGCTCATCATTGAACTTATCACAAAGCATTTGAATGCTTTGTGATAAGTGGGCTTTTTCGATTGTTGAAGGATACAATTCAAATATTTTGTCTCTAAAAGTTTTGTTTAAAGCATCAAAAGTTTCTAATATCAATTTCTTTGTTTCTACATTTTCAGTATGCATAGATTCGGTTAATTTTTTTAATGCCAGAATGTTTTGTAAAACATTGTCATGGATAAAAAAAGAAAAATCTTTATGAAAATTTTGTACCCTATTTAAATATTCGTAGTTCACATATTCATCATACGATAAGCTTTCTATTTTTAATGCTTCTTGCTTAATATCATACAATCTTTCATTTTCAATAATTATTTTACCAACAACACTAACTAAATCATTTATTGATTCATATTTTATATTTTTTAAACTAGGATTTTTTTCATTACTTATGAGCAGCCAACCTAAAACTTTATTGTCCTCAAAAAAAGTAAATTTTCTAAATTCATTGTTGCGATAGTGAAATGTTTTAGAGTCGTGTTCAAATTCATCAATAATTTTATTTGTTAGAATAAGTTTTGAGAATTCTCCTACACTAGACAAAATATAGGGTTGGGTCTGATCCCTCCAAACAATTAAATGACTATCTATATCATGATATTGTAAGAGAATTTTACTAATTAGGGTGCTTATCGAAGACAAAGTTTTTTCTTTACTGATAGTTTGTACAAGATCAATCTTTTCTTTTTGAAAATCTTTTTTTCTTTGTTTGATTCGTCTTACCTCAATACTACTCAGGTACCAATTTTTTAAATAAAGAATAAACAAGATCAGACAATAGAAAATAGAAATAAAATAAATATCAAACATAGAAAGGCGAAGAAAATAAAAATTAATAGTGAAGAAAGCCCCCATGCAGATAAGATGTGTGAACAGATTTACGGCAATTGCAACCTTGCTTAGCCAAATTTTGTTACGTTTTACTAAAATAATACCAACTGTAATTGGGATAAGAAAAAGAATTAATCCACTTAAGATTGAAGTCGAAATAATTAACGAAAACAGTGACAAAATTAATATCCAAATCAAAAGAATCTGCTCTTTTTTAGTTTGAGTGGTTAATCTATCTCTACCTTTAAAATATAAGAATAGGCAACCAAATATATCGAAAATAAAGACTGTGCTTACCATCCATATAAACTTTTCAAAATTGAGAAATAATAAAACGAGGACAAACATAGATTGTATAAATAGAAATTGATTGATTCTTTTTGAAACAGATGAGATTGAATTTAAATTAAAAGTGACAAAAAATTGATAACTTAGGTAGGGCAAGAAGGAAATCAATATAGATGTAATAGGATTAAAAAAGGAAATGGGGATTAAGCCCATTACTAATAAAATTGAAGTAATTAAAATAAGTAAGACGAAGTATCTAACATTTTTCATATCCCTAGAAATAAAAATAATAATTGTACAAAAAAGAGTGAGAACAATAGTAATTGGAACAACAATTGCAGATTGTGAGTCATTCAAATAGCCAAACTGCTTAATAGTAAGTAGAGATAGCGCCAAAAATATAAATAAGAGCAATAAATAGGTGAATTTTTCCTTCATATGCTTTTCTCCAATCTAAGTATTTTTCACTATTAATATATGTTCCTTACTTAAACAAAAAAACTATAGCTTATCATTTTTTTTACAATAATTCTTTATAAGGAAACTATAAGTCCAAACAAAATCACTCTCAAAACTAATCCACTCTACGCAATTTTTACTTTATCAATACTCAGTACTTCAGATATTTTAGAAATACACTAATAATTTATATTTCACCTAAAACCCTCTCTATAATTCATCATTTTGAAAGGATTAGTGGGATAAATATGTTATATTATCCAGCCCCTTCTCTACATAAAAATTATAGCTTTTAACTTCATCATACTATTTCTTACTCAATTGCACAATGTACTCATTACAAATGATTCACACTCTTGTACACTAAGTTTACCAATTAACAAGAATGCTTCTCTAGAAAAAAGGTATTAAAAAAGCGGTAGATAAATTGAAGGGGAATAAAACTGTTATCGTGGCAGCACATCGCCTGTCTACAGTAATCGATTCTGATATCATCTATGTTCTTGAACATGGATGAGCTGTCGGTTTTGGGAATCAAATGAGTTAATTAATACAGTTCCACTTTATCGAGAAATGTAAATACTTTTATTATGTAGATAATAAAATAATAACCAGTATAAGGAGTCTTATAATTGAAAACTACTAAAAAAAATATTGTTGTTTCGAATGTCTGCAAACAACATAAAAAGAAAAATATACTAGAAAATATAACATTTGAAGCAAAAGAAGGACGTATAACAGCTTTTCTTGGTCCAAATGGAGCTGGAAAAAGTTCTACACTTAGAATTCTTCTTAGTTTAGATCGTCCTTTGTCAGGAACAGCAACTTTTGGTAATCAAAAGTATAGTAATTTGACCTTTCCATTACAATTTGTCGGTTCAGCTTTTGATGGAATTGGTGGGACACCTTCAAGAAAAGTCAGAACTCATCTGAAAATTATTGCGAAAAGTAATAATATACCAAACAAACGTATTTCAGAAGTTTTAGATATTGTTGACTTATCAAATAAGAACCATTCGCAACTTGGAACTTTATCTTTAGGTGAAGGACAGCGATTAGGTATTGCTATTGCACTACTTGGTGACCCGCAGTATCTTGTTCTTGATGAACCAACAAATGGATTAGATCCTATGGGAATTAAATGGTTTAGAAATTTTATTCGTAAACAAGCCGATCAGGGAAAGACTGTTTTACTCTCCTCGCACTACCTTTCTGAAATTGAGGCTATTGCAGATGACGTTGTTATTATTAATAAGGGGCAAATCGTTGTTACTGGCGCACTTCATGAAGTAATGCAAAGTATTGAAACATTAGAAGATGTATTCTTTATACTTACTGAAGGAGGATACCAATCATGAGTTTTGCCAGAACAACTTATTCTGAATTTTCTAAACTATTCAATAGTCATGGCTGGTGGATAGTTTTTGGTTTAGTGATTGTTCTTCAACCTTTATTGGGATTGTTAGAAGCTAATCAACTAGCTTCTATAGGACTGGGTGCAACTCCTGCAACCCATCCAGACTTACTAGAAGCTATACCGCCATTAGACTATTTTGGCTTTGATGCTGCTCTATTCGGGATACTCCCAATTGTAATCTGGGGTGGAATTAACGGAGCCAGTGAATATAAAAATCATAATTTACGTACAACCATGTTATATAGTAATAAGCGTATAGAACTTTTTAGTGCTAAGTTAGTAACTATTTTGGTTTCAACAACGCTGGTATCATTTATTTCAATATTTATAACTGTTGCAATCACGCATTTTGGACTAGGTGATTTAGGATTAAATCCACTAACCTTAAGTCCAACAGCTTGGAAATTTATCGGTTATACTATGATAAACTGGATATTATTAACCGTTTTATCATTTTCCATTGGTTTACTTTGCAAAAATATAATTGTTCCTTTGGTATTTTTAGTTCCTCAAATCTACAATCTTGGGAGTTTTCTTGCACAAAGATGGTCTTGGGGAGAGTATCTGCCCGTAGCTGCTGGAAATTTTATTGTTGCTACTCCAGTTAAATCCTATCCCCATGATCCAATGAAAGGGATGTTGATACTTGTTTTATGGATAACAGTTACTGTATTAATAGCACTTTATTCGTTCATTTGTAGCGATGTAGGAGGGAAATATTGATGTTCAAAACTATTCTAAAAAGTGAAGTAATCAAGTTTTTCTCTTATAATTGGTGCTTGTTTGGTACAATTGGAACTATTTTAATAGCCCCATTAGTATTATTTTTTTCTGGAACAGGCAATGAACAATTTCTGATAACCAATGAAGTATTGTCTGCTAGCTTACGTAATTTATTTTTGAGCCAAGCAGGCCTTGTTATAATAGCAGCTAGTTTCTTCGGACAAGAATATTCACATTCCTATTTGCGTACTACATTATTGACAATACCTTCTCGTATGAAACTCGTTATAACTAAGATGTTTCTTCTAACAGTTATTGTATGGATTGTAGGTTTATTATCCAGTTTAGTTTGTTTAGGAGTTGGTATTATTCAGTTTAGTAGCATTTTGACTCTACCTCTAATGCTTAAATTTTTGACTAAAGTTACTGTCGCAATGTTAAGTTGGACGCTAATCACTTGGATTACAGTTTCTTTGACCATCATTACCAAATCAAAAATTTTACCGATCGCTATTATGTTTCCCCTCATTCTCGGACTAAGTCAAATGTTGCTTGCTATGACCAAATTCGCAAAATATTTACCTGATTTGGCAACTATGAATCTATTTTTCTCAACAAACTTAAGCATCTTATTAAACGGTTCGCAGGGATTACTAGTTCAGTTTATCTGGACTTTATTTCTCAGCTTAATTGCATTTAGTTTGATTCAATATCGTGACGTTCGATAATCGGTTTATTCACTTTATCCTCATGCCCCAATAGAGCATGAGCTAACCACTGAATTCTTTACTATTAGAATAATTTGAGTTGGTAAAAATTTTGGAAATTTCAATGTTATCTTGGAAAAACAGATTTTGAAGAAGTTCGTACCACTAGATGTGATTTCAAAATACAGAAAGAAGCACAACAATGTTATCGACAACTGCAACTAGATTTCGATAAGAATCTACTGAAAATGAATGGTAATATCACTTTTAAGGAGCTATATGAGGAATTCATTGAACAATACCGATTAAAAGTCAAACCATCTACTATCATGATTACGAGAAGAGCCATTGAAGATCATGCACTTGAATATTTTGGAAATAAAATGCTTAAAGACATTTCAGTACGCTTTTGTACTCAAGTCAATCGTCGCTGGATAAGAGATGGTTATAAACAAGCCTATTACTTCCGTCGAGCAGTTGCACAAATTCTACAATACGGTGTTCAACAAGAACTAATAAATGAAAACCCTATGCGAAAAACCGAGCCTATCAAACGTCAAGAAATAGATGAAAATTTAGTTGCTACTGAAACAATGAGTGTCTACACTCCAAAAGAGCTGGCTATCTTCTTGGATTGCTGCAAAAAGCATGGAAACAAGAAAATCGAAACTTATTTTCGAGTCTTATCCTATACAGGTGCTAGAAAATCAGAAATACTTGCTCTTGAATGGAATGATATTAATTTTGAAACTAAGAAATTAATCATCAGTAAAACATTAGCTGAGGTCGAAAGTGATCCTAATACTAAAATAACCAAAGTAGCTAGTCAAAGTGCCAAAACAAATGCTGGTAAAAGAACCATTTCAATTGATTCAGAAACAATGGCTATGTTACTGGAATGGCAAACTAGACAACAGTTCGAATTTAAGGTTTTAGGAATTAGAGCAACAAATAAACATCAACTTGTTTTTCCTAACAAAGAAAATAGATTTTGTCGTCCTGGTCAAGCGAATGATTGGTACGATGTCATCGCGACTAAATACAAATTAAAGCGAATTACACTTCATGAATTCCGTAAAACACATGTCTCACTTTGTGCAATGGCAGATATGAACTTAGAGGATATTATGTACCGTGTCGGCCATAAAGATTCCAAGATGACTCGACAAGTATATAACTACTTCTACCCCGAACGTGAGGAGCGTAGCGCTGACCAATTCGCTCAGTTTATTGAAAAGGAAAAATATCTTTTCTAAAAGAAATTGTAGTTAGTTTTGTAGTTAGTTTGCTTTTTCGAAAAAAAGAAGCACCAAAAACATTGATAAATCAACGTTTCTAGCGCTAAAAAAGGCTTTACCCCACACTGCCTTCCATCTCATACTGGATCAATCGGTTCAGCTCCACCGCATACTCCATCGGCAGTTCCTTCGTAAAGGGTTCAACGAATCCCATGACGATCATCTCAGTCGCTTCCTGCTCCGTCAAGCCGCGGCTCATCAGGTAGTAAAGTTGTTCCTCAGAGATTTTTGAGACCTTCGCCTCATGCTCCAAAGCCACTTGACTGTTATGAATCTCATTAAAGGGAATGGTATCACTCTTAGATAAATCATCCATGATAATCGTGTCACACTCGATATGTGAGATAGAGCCTTGGCTCTTCTTACCAAATGTTACTTGACCACGGTAGTTAACTTCGCCACCGTTTTTAGCAATTGATTTAGACACAATCGAACTTGATGTATTTGGGGCGTTATGAATCATTTTTGCCCCAGTATCTTGGATTTGTCCTTCATTGGCAAATGCCACTGAAAGCATTGTTCCACGAGCGCCACGTCCATCTAGGTAGACACTTGGATACTTCATGGTTGTCTTAGCGCCAAGGTTGCCATCAATCCACTCAACTGTCGCATTTTCATAGGCCTTGGCACGTTTTGTTACCAAGTTATAAACGTTATCTGACCAGTTTTGAATCGTCGTATAACGGCAATAAGCATCTTTACGGGTAAAGATTTCAACAATAGCAGCATGCAAACTATTAGTTGAATAGGTTGGGGCTGTACAGCCTTCAACGTAATGAACACTAGCGCCTTCATCGACGATGATCAGTGTCCGCTCAAATTGTCCCATATTTTCCGCATTAATCCGGAAATAGGTTTGTAGCGGCACATCACACCGCACACCTTTTGGCACATAGATAAAGGTGCCACCTGACCACACAGCAGAGTTTAAGGCTGCTAGCTTGTTATCCGTTGGGGGCACTAATTTTGCAAAGTACTCCTTGAATAATTCTGGGTACTCTTTTAAAGCAGAGTCCGTGTCAGTGAAGACGATACCCAATTTACTGAATTCGTCCTTCATGTTGTGGTAAACCACTTCTGACTCATACTGGGCGCTTGCCCCTGCTAAGTATTTACGCTCAGCTTCAGGGATACCGATACGTTCAAAGGTTTCTTTGATTTTATCTGGCACATCGTCCCAATCACGAGCAGGCTCATCACTGGCTTTTTTATAGTAGGTTAAGGCCTCGAAATCAATATCAGATAAGTCTGGACCCCATTTTTGCATCGGCATTTTATTAAACGCCTCTAGGGATTTCAAACGGAAATCTAACATCCATTCTGGCTCTTCTTTAACTTTTGAAATTTCACGGACGATTTCTTCCGTCAAGCCCTTACCGGTACTGAAAACCGATTCAACTTCATCGTGAAAGCCGAATTTATATTCCTCTAACGATGGTACTTCTGTTTCAACTTCTGGTGTAGGTACATCACTCATATAAGAATCCTCCTTCTCGTTATTCCTCACAATGACTCTGGTTCTCAACTGTCGTCTCTTTATTCTCATATATCCCACGTTCTAAGGCCTTCCAGCCTAGAGTGGCACACTTAATTCGCGCTGGAAACTTCGCCACACCACTAAGGATCTGGGCATCTCCTAAGGCATCCAATTGAGGGACCTCCTTGCCTTGAACCAGCTCAGAAAAACGGTCAATTAGCGCAAGCGCCTCGTCGGTCGTTTTCCCAATGACAACATCGGTCATCATGCTTGTACTAGCGGTACTGATCGAACAGCCACTGCCATCAAAGCGAATATCTTCAATCACATTGTCGGGTGTCAGCTTCATCTGTAGCTGGATAACATCGCCACAGGTAGGATTGTTCATCTCAATTTCTGTTGTCGATTCATCTAAAACACCATGATGATGAGGATGACTTGAATGATCTAAGATGACTTGTCGGTATAAATTATCTAATCTAGATAGAGCCATGTTGGAAAAACTCCTTTGTCGCGAGAAGACCTGCTACTAATTGGTCAGCATCTTCTTTGGTATTGTAAAAATAGAAACTTGCTCGTGCGGTTGATTGCACGTCTAAGTAGGTTAATAAGGGTTGCGCACAGTGGTGACCTGCTCGCACTGCTACGCCCTGCATGTCCATCGCCGTTGCTAGGTCATGTGGGTGTAAGCCATCAATATTAAAGGCGATCACGCCATTGTGATCTTTCGGATCTTGTGGACCGTATACCGTCAAACCGTCGATGGCTTGTAATTTTGGTAACACGTACGCCACGAGCTCCGCTTCGTATTGATGAATCTCAGTCATGCCAATCTCGTTTAAGTAATCAATCGCAGCACCTAATCCAATCCCCCCGGCGATGTTCGGCGTTCCCGCTTCGAACTTCCAAGGGAGCTGAGTCCAAGTACTTTCTTGCTCATAAACAAAATCGATCATCTCACCACCATACTCTATCGGCTCCATTGCTTCTAAATGTTGCCGTTTGCCATATAATACACCTATCCCGGTTGGCGCGCACATTTTATGCCCACTAAAGGCATAAAAATCGGCATCCAACTCGATGACATCTACGGGCATATGTGGCACTGCCTGAGCTCCGTCTACCACGATGACCCCACCGTTACGATGAGTTAATTCAGCCAGCTCTCGTATCGGATTGGTCACACCTAGGACATTGGAGCAATGAGCGACAGACACAATTTTTGTTTTATTGGTGATCTTTTTACGGGCATCTGCCATATCAAGACAACCATCAGGGGTTAACTCAATAAAAACCAATTTAGCTTTACGACGCTTTGCCAGCTCCTGCCATGGCACGATATTAGAATGATGCTCCATATAGGAAATCACAATCTCATCGCCCTCATTGACATTCGCATCCCCGTAGCTACGAGAGACCCAATTTAAGCCCGTCGTTGCGCCACGCGTGAATAGCACCTCAGCCGTTGAGTTCGCCTTAATAAAGGCTCTAACCTTCTCACGAGCCCCTTCATAAGCCGCAGTCGATCGCTCTGCAAGCGTATGGACGCCACGGTGGACATTCGCATTATCTCGCTCATAATAGTGAGCAAGAGCATCGAGGACCTGTCGTGGCTTCTGAGTCGTAGCCGCATTATCTAAATAAACTAAGGGCTCATCATTAACAGCTTGATGTAAAATCGGAAAATCTTGTCTGAATTGGTTGCCATTGATCATTAAGATAACTTCCTTTCAATAACCTCTGCAAGCTCCTGACGAACTTCTTTCACTGGAATTGCAGTTAAAACTGATCCTAAGAAACCACGAATCACTAACTTCTCCGCATCCGTTTTTCTTAGGCCTCGGCTCATTAAGTAATACATCTCTTCTGGATCAACACGTCCTACACTGGCAGCATGGCCAGCTGTTACTTCGTTTTCATCGATTAATAAAATAGGGTTAGCATCGCCACGAGCTTGGTCAGAAAGCATCAATACACGACTTTCTTGTTGCGCATCGGCACCCTTAGCTCCCTTGATAATGTGTCCAATTCCGTTAAAGGTTAACGTGCCACGCTCACGAATGACCCCGTGCTGTAAAATATGACCAACCGAATGACGGCCATAGTTCGTCACACGCGTGTCAATTCCTTGTGTTTGACGACCAGCACTTATTGCGACTGCCTTAACCTCAGAGTGAGAGCCTTCACCCACTAAATCTGAATCAAAATCAGCCACGACATTCGCATCATTCATCACACCGATCGCCCAATCAACAGACGCATCACGTAAGATATGGCCACGACGGTTCATATAAGCTGTCACATTGACCCCTAATTGATCAATTGCCGAGAATTTCACCTTAGAGCCTTGTTTAGCCACTACCTCAACCACGATATTGGCAATTGATTTAACATCACCCTCACCAACTGTTTGGAATCGTTCCAAGTAGTTGAATTGGCTGTTTTCATCTGCCAAGATCAAGACATGTTTAACAAAGTTCGTTGTGGACGCCGCATTATGTAAGAAAATAGCCTCTAAAGGTTCTTCTATCACCACATTCTTAGGCACATACAAGAATGCTCCCCCACTCATAAACGCCGCATGAAAAGCAGTTAATTGATCTTCATCCGGTTTAACAGCTAGCGTCATATAAGCTTCCTTGACTAGCTCTGGATGCTCTTGTAAGGCGGTAAAAATATCGGTAAAAATAACCCCTTGTTCAGCCAATGCAACAGGCATCTGCTCTGCCACTGTCGTATTACCATGCTGTACAAGAACTGGATTATCCTTGCTTGCATCAAAATTATACACATTGCCATAGTCGACTGTTTCGTCGAAATCAGCAACCTCTGTTAAATTCCAACGGTCAATCTTAACCCGTTCGATTTTTGGTAGCTCTAACTCACCCAGCTTAGCTAAAGCTGCTAAACGGAGATCAAGCATCCATTTTGGTTCACCTTGACCAACTGAAAAAGCGTTCAAGTCGGCAAGATAAGTTTCAAATTGTTGAGTCTTCATTTATCTGATCGCCCTTTCTTATTCTTCAGTTAGTTCGATACCTAGTTCTTGGCTGATCCCTGCATAGCCTTCTGCTTCAAGACGTTTTGCCAACTCAGCATTACCTGTTTTAACGACACGACCATCCATCATGATATGCACCACATCAGGGGTAATATAGTTAAGTAAGCGTTGGTAATGGGTAATGATTAATGACCCAAAGTTCCCGCCACGCATTTCATTGACCCCTTTTGACACAACTTTTAGTGCATCAATGTCTAGTCCTGAATCAATTTCATCTAAAATGGCAAAGGTTGGTTCCATCATTAATAATTGTAAGATTTCGTTCCGTTTCTTTTCTCCACCAGAGAAGCCTTCGTTTAAATAACGTTCTGCCATCTCTTCTGGCATATCTAATAATGCCATTTTTTCATCTAATTTTTTAATGAAGTCCATGACTGAAATTTTGTCATCTTCCCCACGTTTTGAGTTAATCGCAGCGCGCATGAATTCTGCATTTGTAATACCAGGGATTTCACTTGGGTATTGCATGGCTAAAAATAAACCAGCACGAGCACGTTCGTCAACCTCTAGTTCTAAAATATTTTCACCATCTAATAAGATTTCCCCACTAGTCACTTCATAGTTAGGATTTCCCATAATCGCAGCGGATAAGGTAGATTTACCTGTGCCGTTTGGTCCCATTATTGCGTGAATTTCCCCCGTTTTCATGGTTAAATTAACGCCTTTTAAAATTTCCTTGTCCTCAATCGACACATGTAAGTTTTTAATTTCTAAAACGGACATTTATAACGACCTCCATATCAAATTTTATCTTTACTCAATCTCTTACATTTTATCCTAATTGAGAATGAAATTCAAATCTTTGTTACCGAACTCCGCTATTTCCTTATTTCTTTTATAAGTATTCTAGGAGCTTATTTAGACTTCTTATAAAGAAATAGCAATTATCGACTGTGTTTTTCACAAAGAATTCCTATTTTTATGCCCACCAGTTGTTTTATATACCTCCCGCAACATCATCTGAAAATAGCTAGTCGCTCTAATGAACTGAATAATTCAAAGTGACTGTAGGTCTTTTAGCTTGAAGCAGCTGGAAGTAAAACGAGTCTCAGCTATTTTATTTTGTGAAACCAGCTAAATGTAACAAAAAAAATAAGAGGTAAGCTGCATCGCCACCTCTTATCATCTACCTAATTATTAACGCTAACTATCCCACTTGAACTAATTTCATGTCTACATGGGGAATGCCATCTTCCAGATATTCTTCGGAAATGGTCTCAAAACCTGCCCGTCCATAAAATGACGTTAAATGAGCCTGAGCTGAAATGATAACAGGACGTCCAGAGTAATTAGTCGCAATTTCCTTCAAGGCTAGTGACACAACTTTATGCCCTAACTGCTCACCACGATGTGACTCAGTCACAATCACTCGGCCAATCGACACTGCCTCTCCTTTGTCAATCACACGACTATACGCCAATAGCTCTTCTCCCTGCCAAATCCCGACATGAGTCGCCTCGTAATCCGCCTCGTCTATTTCCTGATAAGGGCAGTTTTGCTCCACAACAAACACTGCTACTCGTTCCTTAAAAATCGTCACAATTTGTGAGACGGTCAGCTCTGATAATTTTCCAATCGTAATCTCCATTTCCCCGGCTCCTTTAGTTATTTTTTCTGTTAGATTGTCAGTTGTTTCTATTATAATACATTTGCACGCATTTGAGAGACAAAAAAACTGCGACCTAAGTCACAGTTCCGTTTTGAGTTTCCTTCATTCACTTTTAACGATTAATGGATTGGGACATCTGCAAATAAGTATGCCGTTTTCCACGGATTGATACCGATAATTGCATAATATTCTCAGGATCGGCTGTCCCATTAAAGCCAGCATCGCCAATATGCTGAATATCTGCTCCAGCCCGTTTACTTGTTAGAGCGAGTTCTCTAATGGTCGCTGTGTCTGCTCCTTCTTGCGTCGTGCCAATTGTCGACATCGCTAACTTCCCTTGTCGTTGAATGTGCTGAACACATTCATGCATTTGGCTTTCCGTAAAGCCAGGGACGGTTCCAGCTGTCGGGACCAAAATGATATCTGCCCCTGCTGTCGCAAAAGCCTCGATGGTTGCAAAGTCAATCACAGCTTCTGAAACCCCTGCTGAGTGCATTTTTCCAGAGATAATGACTCCATTAAATAGCTCTGCCGCCCGATTTGTCGCGTCAATTATCTCCTTATTAGAGACACCAGTACTTGGGTTTCCTGTCAGGCAAATAAAATCAAAGCCAAACTCATTGGCCAGCTTTAAATTAGCATTGGATGCTAGTCTCCCCGAACTGATTTTATTGATTGTTCCTTCAAATTCCGCACTCTCATCGACAGGTTCCAGATTAACTCCGATTGGCTTGCCCGTTAGGTCTTTTAACCGTTCGATGGGGTTGATCTCGGCTTTATCAATGCCAATAATCCGCGGATTTTCAAAATCAAAACAATTAAGTAAAATTAAATCTGCTCCAAAAGCAGCCACAACCTCTGAATTAGTGACATTTCCCGCAAAAGGTGGAATTACCACATCATTCTCAGCCAAAATTGTCCGCCCAGCATTCCCTTTAATAGCGATTAATAAGTCTTCTTTCGATAAAGCTCGAGTTTCCATCGCCGTACAATTTAATAGTCTCTTCACTTAAATGCTCCTATCCGTTTAACTCATCTTGATAATACTGATTGTCAATCATTCTAAAGAAGGGGTAGTAAATAACAATACTCACAACTAGGCAGACAGCCTGTAAAATAGCCCCTGAGATATGTCCACCTGTCGCTAAGTACCCACCGATAATCGGCGGCATCGTCCATGGGACTAAGATTCCCGCTGTCTTAGCAACTAGACCCGTTGCCATCGCTGAATATGAAATAATATAGATAACCAGTGGCGTTAGTGTGAATGGAATCAGGATTAATGGATTCATCACAACAGGAAAACCAAACATGATTGGTTCGCTTATATTAAAAACATTTGGCGGAAATCCTAATTTTCCTAACTCTTTATTTTGCTTACTCTTTGAAGTAAACATTAACAATATCGCTAAGCCAATGATAGAACCACTTCCGCCCATCCAGACAAAGACATTGAAGAACGTTGTATTCAAAATATGAGGAATTTCAGTTCCAGCCTGAAAAGCTAGACGATTTTCATCCAGCATTTGCAACCACAGTGGATTCAAGACACTCTGAACCAAATCCCAGCCTAAAATCCCAACGGACCAAAAAATACCAGTAACTAGAACAGCCACTAACCCACCAACAAAGCCACCTCCAACATAAGAAAGCGGAACGCCCACAACTTTCCCAATAACCTCATGTAAGTTCACTAGACCAACGCTCGCAATCACTAAACGCAGAATCCAAAACAAGGTTAAGCACGCTGCGGCAGGAATCAAGGCTACAAAAGACTTGCTGACCGCTGGTGGAACACTTTCTGGCAATTTGATGACAATCTCAGCTTGAACCATTCGCCGATAAATTTCTCCTACAACCAAACCAATCAATAACGAAACAAACAGCCCTTTACTGCCCATATAGGTCATATCGATTCCATTATCTTTGGTCAACGGGGTCACAAGCAAAAGCGAACATAATGAAATAATGCCTGCTGTCGTTCCATCAATACTGTAGCTTTTCACTAAAGAATTGGCAATCCCAAAAGAAGAAATCAATGCCATGACACCAAAGGTTGAATTTACTACAAATCCCATCGTACTGGTCCATTCTTCTCCAAAAACAGACGCGATAAGCTCTTGATAACCTGGAATCGGTAAACTAGCTAATACTAAAAAAATTGATCCCACAATAATTAGCGGCATTGACAACACTAATCCATCCCGAACTGCTAATAAATGCCGTTGTCCACCAATTTTAACCCCGATTGGTTGAACTTTTTCTTCTAAAAAACGCATCAAACCATTCATAACTATCTCCTCCATTTTTTACCTATTTATTTTTCACACAGCAATCACTCCTACTAGTCGCTGTCTACACTTTTTCATTCTCACCCATCTTATTTCATTTGTAAATCCTCTCTCTGAATTTAGAGACAACGTTTCAGCTTTCAACCAAAAAAAGAACGAAACAATGAAACATTGTTTCGCTAACGTAATAAATATGAGGTCGGAGCACTTTTATTTTTCTTTATATTTTCTGTATAATTGCACTTATACACACATGAATAGAGTGTATTTAAAACGAATTCTGTTGCTATCTGCGACGCAAAGGTTGAAATATTCAAATCAGCATTTTCATTTTTAGGTAAAGGCAGTACAACATCTGACAGTGTCGCCAACTCCCCATCCAGATTTGAGGTCACCGCAATAAGTTTACACTTCTTTCGTTTCAACAAGCTTGCATCACTTAGAATTTCTGCTGTTGTTCCACCATATGAGATAATTATCGCAACATCGCTCTCTGTCGCATGATTGGCTAAATGAAATTGATCTGACTGCAACCCCATCAACTTAACATAGTAGTCGATTCTCAGCATCTTAGTCTGAAAATCCAGAGCCCGATTAAACGAGTGACTCACACCAAATCCAAAAATACTTTTAGCTTGAACAATCAATGATACAGCTTTATTTAGCGCTGATTCAGTCAATAATAAATGCGTCTGAGTAATGGTTTCATTTGATAAGGTGGCTATCTTCTTTGCCACGAGTAAATCTGAATCCACCCGACTAAAGGGAAAGTTAGCGTCAATCCCTGCTAAACTATTGTAATGATTTTCCAATTCTCGTGACAGTTTAATCACAAACTCCTTATATCCAGACAACCCTAATTTTTTGCATAAACGAAAGATAGTCGAAGTCGATGTATATGTCGCCTGAGATAGCTCCCGAATAGAATAATTTAGAACCTGCTCTGGATTATTAATGACATACTCTGCTAAAACTTTCTCACCTTCAGTAAATCCTTCTTTCGCCAAAAAACACGTCATAATAGTCATTTCATTCCCCCACTCGTTTCATCGTTTTTTCCTAGTTACTTCTTTTTTAATTATACTACGCCAATCATTTAAGGTATAATCAAAGAAACAAACGTTCAGTTACTTAGCGAACTATTTTGGGGAAGGAGAGTTATTACTGCGATGAAATTCTTAAAGTTACTGACACATCGTGCCGCATTCGTAGCACTTCTATTAATTTTACAACTCACGATTTTATTCGGTATTATTCTGCGTTTCCAAGAATATCTCGTTTACTTCTACGCGTTCGGTATCGTTATTTCTGTCATTCTTGTCCTTGAAATCATCAATAATCGTAGTAATCCGGCTTATAAAATAGCTTGGCTCATTCCCATTATGCTCTTGCCAATTTTTGGTTCTGTCACTTATTTGATTTTTGGTAGACACACTATTCAGCTCAATTTACAACGTAAAATGACGGAAATCCAAAAGAAAGAGGCCCTTGCTCTCACACATACTCTACCAAATCCACCAAAAATTCATGAGGATGGAGACGCTAGAGTTCAATCTGATTACATTACAAACTACGGCACGCTTCCTGCTTTCAAGAAGACAATTGGAACCTATTTACCGATGGGGGAAGAGGTCTTCGAAGCGATGAAAGTCGAAATGGAGAAAGCCGAAAGATACATTTTTATGGAATATTTCATCATTGAAAAAGGTGAGATGTGGGACACACTCTTGGAAATAATGGTTCGAAAGGCTAAAGAAGGAGTGGATGTTCGCCTAATCTACGACGATATGGGCTGTATCTTCACTCTGCCACAAAACTACGATCGACAATTAGAAGCCATGGGCATCAAATGCAGCATCTTCAATCCTTTTGTTCCCGTCTTATCGTCCATCTTTAACAATCGTAATCACCGTAAAATCACGGTCATTGATGGAAAAGTAGCCTTCACAGGTGGTAATAATTTAGCTGATGAATACATTAATGCCTATGAAAAACATGGGCATTGGAAAGACACTGGCATTATGCTAAAAGGTGAAGCGGCTTGGGGCTTTACTTTGATGTTTCTCAGTCTTTGGGATTTTCAACGAGAGGAAACACGAGATTATTGTGAGTATTATCCAACTGAAGGCTTTGCCCAAACACCGCAAGAGAGCGGCTATTTTCAGCCATATACTGATACTCCTTTTGATGATGAAACAATTGGAGAAAATGTCTATCTTAATTTAATTGGTCGAGCAACATCCACGGTTTACATCACAACGCCATACCTCGTTATTGATAATTTACTGATGGAGGCTCTCTGCACTGCAGCAAAAAGCGGCATTGATGTGCGGATACAAACTCCTCATATTCCTGATAAATGGTATGTCCATTCAGTCACTCGTTCTAACTACGAGCAATTAATCGAAGCAGGGGTACGAATTTTTGAATACACACCTGGCTTCATTCATTCTAAAACCTTTATTGTTGATGGACTTTTTGCTACCGTTGGGACGATCAATCTCGACTATCGAAGCCTGTTCCTTCATCTTGAATGTGGCGTCTGGATGTATAAGACGAGTGTTATTCCAGTTATGCTTGAGGATTTTTTAACAACCGAATCCTTGTGCCAAGAAATCACAGATGCTGACATAAAAAATGTCAGCTGGCTAAAACATCTTGGTCGCGCCGTTCTCAATGTCTTTGCCCCCTTAATGTAAAAGGACAAGTCATGTTTAACCAAGTTTAGTGGCAAACTATCATGAGAAAAGAAGAGAGAGACACTTGTCTCCTCTTTTTTTTTCTGTTAACGGATGGTTTTAACTATGTTATTATAAACTAACGATAAATGATTACCCCCCACTTTGGGAAAGAAAGAGGAATTAGATGGCACTGTTAACAACTAAAACATTAACTAAAGAACAGAATCTTCAAACGATTCTTAAAAACATTGACCTAGATATTTTACTTAATGACCGAATTGGCATCAAGCTCACTCGCAATGAAGCCAACGTTCTATTTGATTTAATAGAAGGAAAAGAATCCCCTTCAAGTGGCAGCTTAAAAATTGAAGCGACTCAAATTTTGTCTATCCGAAAAGAAGATCAGCTTTATAATAATCAAACCATTCGCCGTTATTTAAGCAATTTCAAAAAAATTGCCAACAGCCCCTTAACAATTGATCAAGTAGCTGAAGCTTTTTCATTGATTGACATTCTAGATAGACCTATTAAATCTCTTTCAATTGATCAAGTCCAACGGATTCACCTCGCTAGAGTTTTTCTCTTTGAACCACAATTATTATTAATCGAAAGTCCTTTGACTGATTTAACAAATGAAGGGATCGAGCTTTATTTGCGCGCTATCGCGACGTTTAATAATCAGCAAACAGCGATTCTTTTCACTGCAAGCTACTTGGAGGAACTAATTTTATTAAGTCAAAATGTCTATCAGTACAATAAATTAGTCGGGTTAGAGCAAACCGATTTGAGCCTCGATGAACCTGTTCTCAGCACGAACGATGAAACTCAGATGCCGTCTATTTTTAAAATCACCTGTAAAGTAGCTGATAAAACCATCTTCTTTGATCCAATAGAAGTAGATTTTGTGGAGAGTATAAATAGTATTAGTCACATCAGTGTTAGTGGAGAACAATTTCCAACTAGCCTCACAATGACAGAGCTAGAAACCAAATTAATGGCCTTTGGATTCTTTCGATCACATCGGTCTTATTTAGTTAATTTACAACGTGTCTCAGAATTAATTAGTTATTCTAAAAATAGTTTCACCTTAATTTTAAAAGGAAATGATGCTACTAAAATTCCTTTGTCTCGATCCCGTTTAGATGATTTTAAGGAAATAATGAATTTTTAGACCACATTTCAGCCCTAAATAGCATCACTTTAGCGTAAAAAAGGTACCATTCACCCTTTTTCCTGTTCTTTTCAAGGAATTTTTACGACATTTTGAGATTATTCTCCTAAACTTAAGTTAGCAAGAAAAAGTGCTGTGGCCAACCAAATAACTAATTGACACTTATCACATGTTATTTAATTACTATAATGTTGCCACATATAGAAGAAGGAGAAATGGAACATGGACAAACAATTTAGCATCAATGTCGTTGGACTTAAGAAACAGTTCAATGACACATTCGCCATTAAAGACATCAGCTTTTCGGTGGCAAAGGGAGAAATATTTGGTTTTTTAGGACCTTCTGGTGCCGGTAAAACCACAACAATAAAAATACTGACTGGACAATTAAAACAAACCTCAGGTCAGATTGATATTCTTGGAGAAAATATCGCAAACTTTTCGACTGATCTTTATCAACGTATTGGGATTATGACAGATAATAGTGGCCTCTATGAACGTATGACTGTTTATCAAAATTTAGCGTTTTTCGCTCGATTACTAAATGTTCCTAAATCACGGGTCGATAAGCTACTTGAACAAGTCGGCTTAGCTGAGCATAAAAAGAAATTAGCAAATAAGCTTTCAAAAGGGATGACACAACGACTCATTTTAGCAAGAGCTGTGTTACATCAACCGGAATTACTGTTTTTAGATGAACCAACTAGCGGGTTAGACCCCTCAACTGCATCAGCTATTCATGACCTTTTGCTCGAATTAAAAAATAACGGAACTTCCATTCTTTTAACGACTCATAATATGGAAGAAGCGACTTACTTATGCGACAATATCGCGTTACTTAATGATGGCTACATTGTTGAACGTGGCACGCCAGAGGAGTTAAAAATCAAATTTAACCAAGAGAAACGCTACCGAATTACTAAAAAATCGGGTCAAAAAGTGGTTCTCATCGATAATCCAGAAACGATCTCGACACTTCAAGAGTGGTTACAAACAGGAGAAATTGAAACCATTCATTCATGTGAACCAACATTAGGAGAAATATTTATTCAAGTAACCGGGAGGAAATTAGTATGATCTTTTCAATGCAAAAATTTACCGCTATCTTTCAAATGAAACTAGCCGCCATCTTAAAAAATCGTAATATTATTGTTGCCCCAATCATGGCACTTGGCTTTGTCCTTTTAATGGGCTTTATTATGCCTAATGACCTTGGGGAGCAAGGTGGAATGAATGTGCCTGGTTTCCTTATGAGCTTTGGACTTGGTTTCAATATTATCATGGGTGGAATCATGATGGGGTCTTATCCTTTAGCTGAAGAAAAAGAGAAAAAAACCTTAAGAGTTCTAATGACCTCTTCGGTTTCGAGTTTGGAATTCTTTTTAGGAAGCCTACTCCCATCACTGCTGATTATGATTATCGTTAATATCTTATTAATCCCTGTATCAAAGTCATCATTTTCAGACATACCACTTGTCACTTATTTCTTGGTTACCACCATTTGCTGCATTATCAGCCTAATGATTGGCTTTATTATTGGTCTTTCTGCGCGGGATCAAATGCAAGCAGGAATTTCCGGAATGCCGATTATGTTGGCACTCACAATGTTACCAATGTTTGCCTCTTTTAATGACACATTAGCCACTATTGCTAGCTATACTTATCCTGGTGTTCTCACTAGATTTGTTCAAACTACGTTAGTCGGTACCACATATGACTGGCGCCTCAAAGATGTCATTGTTTTAGTTGTCTGGTTCACTCTAGCCGCTATTATTTTTAGACAAGCTTATAAGAAAAATGGCTTAGATAATTAATTATTTCTGGAACAATTACTACCTTCATCACAACTAGTAAGCTGAATAAATTCGGCTCTCTTCTTTCTATTTATGCTATACTTAGCCTAATAGAAAGAAGGAGAGAGACATGTCTAAATTATTCACCCTTGTTAGAATTCTGACCTATCTTGTTTTGATTGCCAATCAAATCCTTGGCTTTGCTAAAGGTCCTTTGGTGGTTATCTTAGCAATTGCTGCCGTCATTTTCCTTTGCTATGACGCCTATGAAGTTATCTCTAACTATAGACAGAATCGTAAAAAAGAACAAAAATGAGGTCATTCGTTTTAGGTGTCATCCATGGCTTAATCCCAATAAAAGAGTGAGGTAAGCGTTAAAACACGCCTACCTCACTCTTTCTCTATGTATCCTGTTATATAATCGAAAGTGCCCGTTTCACTTCCAGCTAACCCAAGCTGAAAGTCCCACAAGCACTCTCAATTATTCCGATCTTTAGAGAGGATATATATTTCCGACTTATTTTATGGAATGTATGTATCTATTAAATATATTGTAATTCTTTTGCTCCATTGAAAGCCAAATCTATCATACCGCCGCCTAAGCATTCATCACCTTCATAAAAAACCACAGCTTGCCCAGGTGTAATAGCCCTGACTGGCTCATCAAACACGACCGTTGCTTTTGTTGAATCACTCGGATCTAACGTAACGGTTACCCCCGTATCCTGTTGGCGATAGCGAAATTTAGCCGTACAGCGGAATTCAGCTGGATGCTCCTCTTCCGTTGTAAAATGAATCTCACTGGCTTTTAGATGAGTTGAATACAGTGTTGGGTGATGAAACCCTTGTCCAACATACAAGGTATTAGTGGATAGGTCTTTACCAATTACAAACCACGGATCAGGATTTTCCCCACCGCCACCAATTCCTAGCCCTTGCCGCTGACCAATTGTATAGTACATCAAGCCTGCATGTTGACCTTTGACCTCGCCATTTTCTGCCACCATATTGCCAGGCTTAGCTGGTAGATACTTTCCTAGAAACTCTTTAAAATTCTTTTCACCAATAAAACAAACCCCAGTTGAATCTTTTTTCTTAGCTGTTGCCAGTCCGGCTTTTTCAGCAATTTCTCGCACTTCAGGCTTTTGTAAGTGACCTAAAGGAAACATTGTTTTAGCTAATTGAGCTTGTGATAATTGACTTAAAAAATACGTTTGATCTTTATTATTATCCACACCACGTAGCATATGAGAGACACCTTGCTCATCACGAACTACTTGAGCATAATGACCAGTCGCTACATAATCTGCACCAAGCTGTAAGGCATAATCAAGAAATGCTTTAAATTTAATTTCTTTATTACACATCACATCTGGATTTGGCGTACGGCCACGACGATACTCCTCTAAGAAATATTCAAACACACGGTCCCAATACTCCTTTTCGAAATTAACCGAATAATAAGGAATACCAATTTGGTTGGCAACTTTCGCTACATCCTTATAATCCTCTGTTGCTGTACATACACCATTATCATCGGTATCATCCCAATTTTTCATAAAGATACCCACAACATCATATCCTTGTTCTTTCAAGAGTAAGGCCGTTACAGATGAATCAACGCCACCACTCATGCCGACGACAACGCGTGTCTTGCTGTTGTCTGTCATACTATCACCATCATTTCTGTTGAATTCTGAAAAATCTACGATTTGAAGGTCGGATTTCAGTATTTTCTATTATAGTCTTTTTTTTGATAAATTACATCCTTTTGAACCAACTTTCTATCAAACTCTTAGAACTAATCCATCCAAAGATACTAACTACCTCCGATTTAAATAGTAGATTGTTACTAACTATCAAGACGCTTCTTATTCTACATAGCATCTAGCTATCAGATAAACTAGCTTAAAGACAAACAAACTAATTCTAACAAATCATTCTCTATCATTTTTTCATATATGAAAATTAATAAATCGTCGCCCTGGCTTATGATAAGCTATAGTTGCTATCAAGAATACACTAATTTCCTCTTATTTATGCTGACATTCCCCATTCTAAAAGATAGCAGATGGTCAGGCTTTCTGAACGGATTGCCTGACTTTTTTGACCATTCTTCCTTTAGAAAGACTAAAATTGTAACGAGAGCCGTCAGACCTCGCTTGCTGATTTTAACGACAAACGAAAAAGCACGCATCCTTTCAAAGCGTTTGCGCGCCTTCTCATAGCTAATTAATTACTAATTGACAAATCTTTTTCTATTTTACTTTGCACATACTTAGAAAGGCTAATACCCTTCAACTCTATATAATGTTCTTGATACTTTGGAATTGAAATAGTTTTCTTAACAGCTTCACTTCCAAATTTATCAAAAATCTCTCTTAAAGTGACTGAAATTAACGAAAATAATTCATTTTCTTTTTTAGTTGATTCGAGTTGGTTATACTCTTCTAAACTCAGCTCTGGAAAAGAGTCGCCATCCTTGTACAAATCATATAACGTGAATTCCAGACTACTTTTTGCGAGCTCGATTGCTTCTGACAAGCTCTCAGCATTTCCATAAATAGATAACTTTTCTCCAGGATACTCAAAATAATAATCATCCTCGGCTAGTTTAGTAATTTTCATAGCTAACACGACGTTATTATTACCCATACATTAATTCCTCCTTTCGATTTTTACTTATACCATCTTTACAAGTGCCATATACTAAGACCTAGGACTAATCACTTTAGCCCCAAATCTTTTAGAATCTTCTGCTCTGTCCCTTTTGGTAGGTCCTTATTAGCGTGAACAACAACGGTTACTTTTTGTTTTGTTACTTTATGTTGTAATCTGTGATGAGATCCCGTCACTCTCAGTAGTTCCCAACCGTTTTTCTTAGCTAATTTGAGCAAATCTCTTCCTGTCATAGGCATAATAAAGATTTCCTCCTTTTGAAGTTAATTTTATTATAACATACTTTTACGTAAAAACTAACACTATTACGTAAAAGTATGTAACCATTTCATTAACTACTAATTTCACAAGATCGCTCACACTTATCTATCATTCTTATCTGAAATTTAGTTCTCTTGAAAGATATGTAGAATAAAAAAAGATTGCATCTTTTGTGCGTCTTTCTTCTAATAGGAAGAAAAGCATAAAGCGCAATCTGTTGTTACTATTGGGTTACTTTTTCAAAACAACCGCGATCAATCATTCCATCCATTAAGAAATAGAATTTTTCTTGGTTCATCTCAAATTTTTCATTACTAAAAATATTCATTGCTTTCATCCCATTAGCAGTCGTCACCGACATTTTTAATGAGTTCAAATCCTCAGCCACGGTGATTTTTAATTTGAATCCTTGATTGCTCTGAGGCGTTGCATCCAATGGACGAATTAATTGTAAATTCCCTGAATTTGTTTCAGTAAAGCCATTATCTCTCAATGTATATTTCTTAGCGTCCTTGCCGATTTTATAAGACACTGGACAGCCTAATACTGTTGCTTGTTTTTCAAATGCCATTTAATTCACCTCTATCTCATTATTATATCTACATTATACTAATAAAATCATGACTCGTCCATGACATTTACTAATTCCTCAAGCGATCCACTACTGCAATCAGCTTTTCAATAAACTCGTCAATCTTTTCAACCGTATTTCCCAAGCCAAAGCTTATGCGTAAGGATTCCTTGGTACTTTCATGACCTTTTCCGTACATCGCTTCTAGCACGTGGGACGGCTCAACATTGCCCGCTGTGCAAGCTGATCCAATGGACACTGACACGCCTTGAAGATCAAGATGCATTAATAAAAGATCATTAGGGATACCCTTTAGCCAGATATTTAATAGATGCGGCGATCTAGATGCCTGACCACCATTTACTATAAATGGTATATCGGCTTCAGTTAAGGCCTCTGTAATCATCCAGGTAAAACGTTCATACAAAGCTATTCTTTTAGCCTTCTCCACAGGTGTCAGCAGTTCAACCGCTGTCGCTAATCCCATAATTCCCGCAAGATTTTCTGTTCCTGGACGTCGTTTCTCCTCTTGCTCGCCTCCATGTAAAAGAGTGGGCAAGCTGATTCCATCTCGGCTGTATAAAAAGCCAATCCCTTTAGGTCCATTAATTTTATGAGCCGTCGCACTAAGAAAATCCACTCCCAGAGCTTTAACATCTAATTCATCTAACCCAAAGGCTTGAACGGCATCTGTGTGAAAATAAGCCGAATGTTCTTTCAACAGCTGACCAATTTCTCTAATTGGAAATCGATGACCTGTTTCATTATTAGTTAACATCAGAGATACCAAAATTGTGTCTTCCCTCAGCGCTTTGGCGACTGTTTCTACTTCCAATTCACCTTGCTCCGTCACTGGTAAATAAGTAATTTCAAACCCTTGATGAGCAAGCTCTTTCATCATGTTTAAAACAGCTGGATGCTCAACAGCCGAGGTAATGATATGTTTCCCTTCAGCCTGACGCGCATAAGCGGTTTGAATAATCGCGCTATTATCGCTCTCGGTGCCACCACTCGTAAAAATTATTTCATGGTCGTTCGCATTCAAGCTTTTAGCAATCGTGCTACGCGCTTCTTCTAACAATCCATGAGCTTGTCGTCCCTGCTGGTGAATACTAGAAGGATTACCGAAAACAGTCGTCATAATTTCGGTCATTTTTTCAATTACAAGTGGGTGCATCGGTGTCGTTGCCCCATGATCCAAATAGATTCTTTCCATAGCAGTCAGTCCTTTTTAGTTAGTCACATTTACAGCTAAGTATACCTCAAAAAGGTCTATCATGCCATAACTATGCTGGTGGTAGAGTTTGTTCCCTCATATCGATTGCTCCCACTCATTTCATACTCAAAACAACCAAAAAAAGGCGAAAAAATATGAAGTACTTTTTTTCACCTTCTTTTGGTTGTTTCATTCGTAATTTACTAGACTATTAACAATCTCGCATAAATTGCCCTGGTGATTGCCCCTCAAACTGCTTAAAAATACGAATAAAGGTATTAACATTGTTACAGCCGACCAACTCTGACACCTCGTTGACCTTGTACTTCCCAGTCGACAATAGCTCCTTCGCCTTATCCACCTTTAAAGCATTGATATAATTCTTAAAGCTTGTCCCCCGTTGCCTCTTTGATTACACGACTAACATACGATTCTGACAAATTAAAACGAGAGGCAATATCCGTTAAAGAAATGTCCCCTTGATAGTTTTCCCGTAAATACTCAACAATTCGCTCTGGTGTCGTCTTGTCAGTTCCTTCATAGACTGCCTTTACTTCCTGAATCAGTCGTGTAAAAATATGGACAAAGGCATCCTCTAACACGATCGGATCGTTACTAGTAATCTTTTCAAACAGTAAGTAGTGAGCCTTGGAAAACTCTAGAAAAGATTTATTTACATAATTTAAACTGCGCTTAATAGTATTAATCAAGGCATATTTAAATTCGATTATACTGTGAATATTCATCTGCCGTTTACTAAAATTCTCATGAGTTAACTCAACAATATACTTAATTCCTTCTCCATAGTGTTTAGTTTTTAATGTGTTTAAAAACAACTGCTCAGACTCTAAGCTATAATTGTAGTCTTCGCGATTTTTTATAGCAGGACTCTTAGTTGAAATAATCTTAGTTTCCACAAAAGAATACTTAACAGCCAACAGGCTCAACGCTTCGTTGTAAGCATGTGGCAGACGAGAAATATCCGCAATGGGATTAGCAATCGTAAAGGTAATATCAACAGCATTTTCTTTCTCAATCAGATTCTTTAATGCCTCAAGAACTGACGTAACTTCTCGCTGATTCTTCTCTAAGAAAAACAAACAAAAACGACGATAATCAATCGCTACTGGCATAAAAAGCTGACTATTAGTCGAAGCTTGATAGGTTTGAATGATCCGTTTTCGTAAAGTCAGGACATTAAATTCACTTAAATTAGCCTCCAGCTCTGAAATTCCTTCGAGCGACAATACGACCAGTGTTCCACCGTTACGGTAAGCAGTTAGTTGCAAATCCGTTAGCTGACTGTCCAGCTTGTCTGCGGCACCAAAAATAACTTCTTTCAAAAACTCTTCCTGCATCGCATACAGCGACTTAGAGTACTCTAACTCCAACTCCTGATTAGCAGCATTAATCCGTTTAATATTTTCTAAAATAAAATCAAGTTCATTTTGATCAGACAATAAATCCTTACGATCGACTTCCTCTTGACCATCGTCCAGATTTTGTAAGATTTTTTTTATCGGCATATAATTCTTGCGACTAGTAAAAAAGACAATCCCTATTCCCATAATAGTTAAGGAAGATAACATCCAAATTAAGCTGCTGATAGATTCTTTTGTTAATGACCTTGTTTGCTTTTTAGGTAACCCGTAATAATAGGTTAAAGACTGAATCACACTTGAACGCTTCATATAAAAAGACTGGCTACCTAATTCTGCTAATGAGACGTGACCGTTACTATCACTCCCTTTAGGCAAGCCCTGATTGAGTGCCTCAGAGCGACCTATTTCAAAGAGTCGACTATCTTGATTGCCAAAAACAAAGGTTCCAGTATTATTAGGCAAGCTATCAGGCAGCACGACACTGTTATCGAAAACAATAAAATAATAAATGCTTTTGTACGTACTCTCTTGAGTTTGCTTGATAATCATGATTGATTTATCTTTTCCAGCGATATATTCATACTTAGAATTAGTTTTGTTTGACAGAATATTTTTGATTCGGTATAACTCTTTTTCTAGCTCCAAGTGTTTGATATAATCATCAAAAAGAAAATAACCATCAGCTGATACAATGTAGCCATTAATATCCTTGGCAACGCCGATATTAAACCCAAGCTGACTAATAGAAAATAAATTGTTAACGATATCATCATAAAGCGTTGAAAAAGATGAAAACTGATTGCCCTCTTCACGTAAATACTGATCGATACTCTCTTTTTCAGATAAAAAATTAATATACGTAAATAAAACCTCTAAACGATTATCAATTGATAAACTGGTTTTCTCTAGAAACTGTTCGTTCAAGCTTTTATTCTGATAATCCAAGCGTTCATAATGCTTAGCAATCGTCGTCCACATCAATAAACCACTGTATAAAAAAACAACAATAGAGAAGGTTAGAAATGTTCTCAAAAGCAAGTTCCTCTTAAACATTCTCTCCCCCTCTCTATTTGCAAACATTTAGCTTAAAATAAAGGTTTTTATTTCAAATGGATGTAACGTAAAGCTGATCTCCTGACTACTATGGCTCTCAAAGCCAGTCGTATCCTCCATCAAATTACACTCAGACCAATTAGAAAAAGTCACATTTGGCTGCAAGTCTATTTGACGGGTATCACCTGTATGATCGTGTAGACGAAGCACTAAGCCTTGCCCTTCTTCCGCTACTTTTATAGCATCAATTATAACACATTGCTCACTCCTAATTACAAATTCTGCTGCAATTTTCGCAGCCCCTTTTAAAATAGTTAGCGGATTATTCAACTGCCAAGCCTCTTCAACAGTCTGTCCTGCAATAAAATCGCCTGTATGAGGTAATAAACTGTATGTAAAGACATGATGTCCCACATCCGCTTGAGGATCAGGATAAATCCCTCCTTTTAGTAGCGAAAGTGTCATCGTTTGTTCCTTAACTGAATGACCGTATTTCGAATCATTCAGTAAACTAACCCCATAGCTGCGCTCTGAAAAATCAACCCATTGATGAGCAACACTCTCAAAACGTGCCGTATCCCAACTAGTATTCCAATGAGTCGGACGCTTAACACTACCGTACTGGATATCGTAAGTCGCTTCTGTCTGACGAATTGCCACATCAAAGTGAGTTTTCAACAGTTGTTGACGTTCTCGCCAATCAACCTCTGTTCTAAAATCTATTCGACGAAAGTCTCTGTAGACGGTCAGATATTGAACCATCTTCGATTCACCAAACTCATAGTGAAAGGCAACCGTTGTTAGAAAAGCTGTCTGTTCCACTACACAAACCTTCTCGGCTGTTAACACATGACTTTTCTCAGTATAGAACAAGTCAATATCCCACGCGTCATAATCAATTGGCTTATCTTCGTAAAGCTTCAAGTAATTGCCTAAGCCCCCATCGGCTATGACCTGACGCTTATTAAGCTTGTCATAAATTGAAACCAGTTGCCCCTTGGGATTCCACTTCAACAGATAGTAGTGACTATTTAATTCTCCAGTAGCTAGGTCAATCTCAGCAGACAGTTCGTCACATGTCTCTTTCGGTTTGCCCGCCACAAAGCGTATCTGTTGACTCCCCATGGGACTAATTTCTGGTGTCTCAATTCTATAGCCATTCGCCGTTCGTTCAGCGTTTAAGGTCTCACCCACTTCGCTTAAGAAATACCCTTCCTCAGCTTCTTCAATCAAGACTAATTCTCTTCGAGGCCATGTCGCTGTATTATAGACCGTCCAAACGCCTGCTATTGGGTCATGGCTAAACTGGACCATGGCCTCTTCAATCTTATCCGCAATCTTTAAGGCAGTTTCGTACTCAATTTTATTATCCTGATAAACCTCTTCGATAGATGACCCCGGAATAATATCATGAAATTGATTACGCAAGATAATCGTCCAGCCTTGCTTAAACAACTCCATAAGCCCTTCGTGTTCAGGTTTATCTACTAGCAACGACACTAGAATTTCCAATTCTCGGTATCGAAGTTCCAATAAACGGTTCATCTTTTTCACATAAGCCTGAGACGTATAAGTTCCTCGGTGATACTCTAAATACAACTCACCATCCCACTTATGAACATAGCCGTCAGTGTTTTCCACTGTTTCATGAAGTTCTCTAAAAAACTCATCTGCTCGTCCTGTTTCTATTTGAGGTAAGCCTGGAATTTTGTTAATCCGTCGACGCTTTTCTAACATATCGCGATTGACTCCGCCACCGCCATCACCGTACCCATATGACAACAACAGCTGCTCATTAATCTCCTTGTCGCGATAACTATCGTAAATGCCTTTCACTGTGGCAGGTTCTATTAATCCATTATATGTATAGCGCCAATCAGAGCCAACCTCCTCAGAAATTTCTGGCGTCGTCACAAAGTGTGTTAAAATCTCACTGCCGTCAATCCCCTTCCAAATAAAGGTATCATGTGGCATTCGATTAAACTGATTCCAACTGATTTTTGTGGTCATAAATGTTTTTATGCCACTTTTCAGTAAAATTTGAGGCAACGCCCAAGAGTAACCGAAAACATCTGGTAACCACAAATACTCTGTCTGTTTGTTAAATTCTTGCTTAATAAACTGAGAGCCGTATAGAAATTGACGGACAAAGGATTCCCCTGACGGAATATTACAATCCGCCTCCAGCCACATTCCACCATCGATTTCCCATCGACCTTCGGCTACTCGCTCCTTAATCTTCGCATAAATCTCAGGATAATCTTCTTTAATATACGCGTAAAGCTGGGGTTGAGTTTGTAAAAATACATAATCTGGATATTTCTCCATTAGACGTAGAACAGTCGAAAAAGAACGACTGGCTTTCTCTCTAGTATGCTTCAAGCGCCACAGCCATGCAACATCGATATGGGTATGCCCGATAGCCGTAATCTTTACGTCAGTATTCTTCGGTAGTTCGTCAATCTGAGCTTGTAGCTCTTGATTAGAAATGGCAACAGACTCATAAAATCCTGCCTTACCTACCTGAGACCAATCAATGATTTTTAGTGCTTTTTCTACTACTTTCACTAAGCTCACACGTGTCGGATCATTATCATCTAACAGCGCAATTGTCTTAACCAAGGTATCCGTTGTATAGTAAAAATCATCCACTGCCAAATCTAATTCAGCTAAATCAGCACATACAAAACGGTGCTCTTGGATCGTTTTTGGTCCGCCACCTTCTAGTCCTGACCAAAGCTTTAGACTAAGTTGCAACGTTTTCCCCGCCATCTCAGCAGGTAAAAAGACTTCCTGATGATTCGAGTCTACCCCTTGATAAGGCTCATTATTAATAAACAATAACGACTCAAAACCAGAATTATGCCCGCCACCCGTTCTACCAAAATCAAATAATAAGAGACAACCATCTGTCATGGTATCAGGAATGACTAATTCTGTGCTAATCCATAAATAATAATCCCGTCCTTCCCAACGATCCCCAACTTTAAAGGACCGCTCTTCTGCTACCACTCGCTCTGCTGGGTATTTATCCTGTTTCGTTAAATCCTCCACCACTTGCCAGCCCTCAATAGCTTGCCGCTGACGGTAACGATATGGCGCGATTTCTGCTACCCGAGCTTGAAACTTACGCATCTGTAAACTCATTCTTTTCTATCCTTTCGTAGCTCCGCCTAAGCTAAATCCCTTAGACATGAAATTTTGTGATAACGCATATAAAGCAACCACTGGTATTGTATAAATAACTGAAAAAGCGGCTAAGCGCCCATAATTTACCATGCCGAAATTACCAAAAAATTGAAAAATTGTCACTGAAGCCGGCATTTTTTCTGGTGATTGAATCAAGATATAAGGGACAAAAAAGTTACCCCAGCTCCCTGAAAAAGTGAAGATTGCCACTGTAAAAATTCCCGGCACAATCAACGGCGCCACAATCTTATAAACCCCTTGCCACGAAGAAGCACCATCCACCCAGGCGGATTCCTCTAACTCAATCGGGACTGAATCCATAAAGTTCTTCATCATCCAAATGCCATATGGTAAAGAAGAAGCGGTTAGGAAGAAGGTCACTGCCACGATCGAATCTTGAAATTTTAAATAAAGAAACAACTGATAAACAGGTACCATGACCGCCGTCATTGGTAATGAGGTTAAAAATAAAATAGTCATCATAAAGCTTTTTTTAAATTTCAATTGATAACGAGACAATGGATACGCTGCTAAGACTGACAGAGCAACGACTAAAATGGCCTGTGTCCCAGACATACCTAACCCAATGAAGAATGAGCGAATAATTGACGGGTCCGTCAAAATTGACGTAAAATTTGCAAAAGTAAGCTTTTCAGGTACCTTTAATGATTGAATCGCGCCTGTGTCAACTGAAGCAAAAATCATCCATAATAACGGCAATAAGAACAACAAAGCTAAAAAACTCAGAATAATATAATGTACCCACTTTTCTAGTTGATGACTTCTTTTCACCATGCTGCTCACCTACACTTTCACTTTTAATGTTTTCATATATAAGAGACTCGCACCTGCACCTAAAACTAGTAATACAAGAGAAATTGCGGTTCCGTATCCAAGTTGATAGCTAACAAATGCTTGTTTATACATGAAGACTGGCAATGTAGACGTCGTCGAACCTGGACCACCGCCTGTCATTGTATAAATTAACGTAAAGACGCCCAATGTTTGTAGCGTGACGAGCATGACATTTGTCGCAATTGTTCCGCGAACCATCGGAATCGTGATATAGCGAACCACCTCCCAGCGAGTCGCACCATCCATATACGCGGCCTCTTCAACCTCCTTAGGAATATCATCTAATGCTGATTGGAAAACCATCATTGAAAATGCGGTTCCACGCCAAATATTAGCAATCACGACACTAATCATCGGAAAGGTAAACAACCAAGCAATGGGTTCTATATTAAATAACCCAACCAACGAATTAGCGGTTCCACTGTCTCCTAAAAAAGCGACCCAGCAAAAGGAGACCACGACCTCTGGCGTCACCCATGCCGCAATGATAATCAGCCCGACGATTTTGCGGAAATGGCGATTTTTTTCTTTCATCAAAAACGCGATTAGAAAACCAAAAAAGCATTGGCCTAAAACGGCCGAGAATAAAACAAACACAACAGTATTCCAGACACTGATACGAAACTCTGGATCTTGGAACATTCTGACAAAGTTATCAAAGCCGATAAAGTGCAAATTACTTGCATCTGCCCCTGTTAATGAAAGATTGGTAAACGAAAACAGGACAGTTAAGACCATTGGACTAATAAAAAAGATTAAAAGTAAAATTAATGATGGCGAAAGAAACATCAGTGACTTCTTCGCATTTGATAGTTGATTTTTTACTGCAGTTCCATCCATTTTTCCACCTACTTAAACGTTTATAGGTAAGATAAAAGCCACTATATACATCCCGTAAAATAATCATCCTTAGAAATGATGCTTATCTGGCAGTTGCTTTTATCTTACCTCCTTCACTTATTATCGTATTCTGTTATTTCTCGTTTACATTTTCTTTTCCAACAATTCGACTCACATTATCTGCATATTGTTTAGCCGCCTCTTTTGGCGTCTTACTACCACTGGCGACAGCTTCTACCATATTTTGAATTTCAGTTGAGACATTTGGGTATTTGTCGTTCGCTGGACGAAAATACGCATTTTCCAACATTTCTGTCGCTTCAGCCATAAATGGAACTTCTTTGTATTCCGGCACCTCAGCCGCATCTCCACGAACAGTCAGATTTCCTTGGGCTAGAGCACGAGCTGCTTGTTCATCTTTTGTTCCTAAAGCTTGGATGACACGCCAAGATTCATCATGATTTTTACTCTTCTTGGGAATAGACCATGACCAGCCACCAGCCATAGTTGTCGTACCAGGCGCTTCTCCCTTTTGCGTCGGCATAGCTGCGAAGCCAAAACGTTCTGTTGCATTGTCAATCGGTACCACACCATCACTCTTGTAGTTACCGATATTCCAAATGCCATCTAAAATAATGGCCGCCTCATCATTTGGAAATTTCTCTTGAAATAAAACGGAGCCATAATTACTGTTCATCGCAACTGAAAGTGACGGTCCTACTTTTTCTTTATTGTAAACATCATCAATAAAAGTTAAAGAATCTTCGATTCCAGCGGTATTAACATTCCACTTTTTGGTTTCCGTGTCAAACAAGGTATCTTTAGTACCATATAACAACATTTCAAAGGTCTGCATTGAAACAGACTCCCCGTTGGCTTTTGCTACGCCCATTGAAAATGGAATAACTTTTGGTGCTTTTTCCTTCACTGTTTTTGCTGCATCCATGATGTCTTGCCAACTCTCTGGCTGCCAATCAACAGGTAAACCAACCTCTTTAAACACATTTTTGTTGTACCATAAGCCACGAGAATCTGTCACCCCTGGTACCGCATAAAGAACCCCGTCCTCACCAGTTGACCCAGCTTTCAAGTTTTCTGTATACTCTGACCATTCTGACCACTCTTTTACCTTGTCATCGAGTGGGAGTAAATAGCCTGCATTCGCATCCGAATTTAGCATAAAGGTGTCTTCCGCTACTACATCTGGTGCCGTACTTTCTGACTGCATCGATAACGCAACCTTAGAGAAGTAATCCCCTTCACTTGCCGTAATTGGCGATAAGACTAATTTTATATCTGAATTATCCTTTTCAAATTTTTTCGCAAACTCTTCTAAATAGGTTCGTAATGTATCGACTTCTCCCGTATCACGCCACGTAACTTTTATCTCTGTCTTGCCTGATGCTTTGGTAGCCTCTTTGTCCTTATTATTAGAACAGCCTGCTAATACCGTCACTAATGCTACACTAAAAATGAGCCCTAATACTGTCAATTTCTTCATTAAATGTTCCCCCTTAATAGGTTATATAGAACTAAACTGTCATCGCTTTCATTTCGGCCGAAATAAGTGCGTTCAACTACTGTTATCATATCGGAAAGCTACTGTCGAAACTATCGGTATTATTCATGATTATCCTCATTAGCCCCCCAAATGACAAGAAAGCGATAGAAGGTCAATTTATCGATATTTTTCTCAACAAAAAAACAATCCCGCTAACTAGATTCAGTCAGTCGCGATTGTTTTCTTTATTAAATAAGATTCAACCCTTTTAATGCTAATTGAATACCATCCTCATCGTTACTCGCCGTCACTTCATTGGCACAAGCTTGAACTGCTTGACTAGCATTTCCCATAGCAACTCCATGACCAACTAATGTTAACATTTCCCGATCATTATCACCGTCGCCAAATGCAATCGTATCAGCCAGTGATAAGCCCAATTTTGCTGCTAATATTTCAATTGTTTTCGCTTTAGAGCCTCCTAATGGAATCGCGTCTACCCCAACTTCATGCCAACGAACAAAATCAAACATGTTAAAATCAGCATAAATATCATCTTGTTCTACAGCATGAAACGTCAGTGCTTGATAAACTGGCTCATTACGATAAAAATCCGCCTCATAATCTGGTACACCAGACCCAAAGCTTGTCATTGCCGCAAGTTGATTGCTACCGACCTTTTCTTTATAACGACGCATGCCATATAGGCCTTGAAAAATCAAATCCAACTGTGCCTGATCCGCGATCTGAACCAATTGCTCGACTCCATCAGGATCTAAAGGAGAGCTATGCACCAGCTCATGGTTTAAAAATGCAGCAGAGCCATTACAACAAATGTAGTGATCAAAATCTACCGCCTCTATTACTTCTTTGGCTAAAGCAAAATTCCGACCAGTTGCGATAGCTAGCTGATGGCCAGCCATCTTCAATGAATCGATGCTTTCAAGAGTACTCTGGGCAATCTCCTTCTGAGAATTTAACAAAGTACCATCAATATCAAATACAATTAACTTCGGGTTCATTTACGTACACTCCACTTCAAGAATTTGTTCCAACACCTATTATACCAGACTCGTCGAGATAAGTTTTGCCACGATGTTTGTTGCAAATTCATTGCCAGAGTCAACAATTCGGTAGCTCTCAGCATTATAGCTGAATCGCAAACATCTCATAGAACCACTTTTCTGCCAATGAACCTCTTCTAATAAACTAATCGGCATTCGGCGATTCAACTGCTTCATCATTCGAATAGGTGTTTCAATGATTAATGATGCCTCTTCATAAGATAAAGTCACATAGTAATAATCTAAACCAATTGCATCTATCATTTCAACGATTAAATTCATATTCTCTCCACCCTTTCTCTCTTAAATTCAGTATAATCTCTGGGATGGGTTTCAGGTCAAGGGGAATTTAACGGACAAAACAAACTACTTTCCTATAATAAACTATTAAATTCGGATTAAAATAGGTACCTTTAAACAAAATTATTCCTTCATTATAGTTAATAGTAACCATTCAATAACTATTCAAAAAGCTGTCCACTTAAAACACTATAGTCATAATCGCCGTTATTTCAATACCTAACTGATAAACACCTTATTATTAAAGAACACTCACCCACGATTCATCGCCTTTTCACCAAAAGCAACTACCTTACTTATTTGTTTATTTTATACTATAATATAGGGATAAATGCGACTTAATATTCAAAAAAAATCAGCATAAAATTGGAGTCCTTCATGAAAAAATCGGCTAAAGGAATGACACTCATGATAATCATCGGATTAATCGCACTTTTTCTAGTAGTGTATAGTGTCAAAAAACAGACAAACAGCTCAACAAAAGCACCTATCAGCTTGCCCACTCCCGATGAGCAGGAATCTAAGAATACAACTAGCAGTCAACCACCTCCTCTTGATGTTAACCCAGGGGACGAAAAAATTGATCGCTTACTGACGTTTATTACCGAAAAAATGAGCAATCAATACGGGATTTACACCAATTACAAGGAAACTAAACAAAACCAAGATGTCGCAACTGGTCATGAAATTCTGAGTGAATCTGCGGGCTTTATAATGGCTTTTGGTGTCAGCGCCAAGATGGAAGAACTATTTACAGCAAGCCTAAGTCAAATGGAACGAACCTTTGATAATGATAAAATTTTTAGTTACCGCTACTCACCTTTAAAGCAAAAGCTTTATCCTATCAATGCTGCAATCGATGATTTACGCCTCATTCGTGTTACTGAGACAGCATCAGAGACCTTTAACAAACCAGAGTGGCACACTTTATCTCAAAAATATGCTAAACGATTCAGCCAAACTAATCTAATTGATGATCATTTAATCGATTTTTACGACAGTGATTTGGCAAAAAAAGGCCAAGAAATTACCTTGTGCTACATTGACTTAGCCGCACTAAACTTGTTACCTCTTAGTGAAAAAAAGCACACTAAATTATTGGCAACTCAGGAAAAAATTCTAACACAAGGATACATCTCTGATCAATTTCCTTTCTATGAGTCACGCTACAATTATCAAAAAAAAGCGTATGATACCTCCCAACCAATCAACAGTGTCGAATCACTAATTTCTATTCTACACTTAGTACGTCAAGGTAAGCAGCGTTCGGAAAGTGTTGACTTCTTAAAGAAACAAACAACTAACGGACAAATTTTCAATCGTTACTCTCATCGAGGAGAGGTCCTAGATAATAATCAATCTACAGCAACCTATGCCTTAGTAGCTATCATTGCAGCTCGTTTAGGGGATAGTCATTTTTACGAAAGTGCCATTAAACAAATGGAAAAATTCCAAGTAACAGATAATCAATCCCCTTTTTACGGTGCTTTTGGCAATCCAAGTACTCAAGAATTTTATTCCTTTGATAATCTACTTGCCTTACTCGCTTATCAAGCAAATCCAGCTGCTTAGTTAACAAACTTAAACAGCGCTTTGGATGTCATCATTTTGGAGGTGAATCGATTGAGTTCGATCCAACAACTTAAACAACCACTACTAAAAATAGAACAACTTATGAAAACTTACTTGTCGCCTGCCTGGCTCAGCGTTCTCCTCATAGGAGCAATCACGAGCTGGGTTCTATTTATCACCCCTTCCCATGGTATGGCTAATAATGGCGATTTTAATAAATGGTTTGAGGCAGCAGGCCTCTATCCCTTAAAAGGTTTCACCGAAGACGGAGCTGGCTATTTTACGCGACAATACGGGATTTTACAATACTATAACCCTTCAGCAACCCAATGGCTGTCATCTCAATCAGCATTTTTAGCCATCGCACTGTTTCTAAATAAACTACTCTACAGCACCGTCATCTTTGATATGAGATTCTTAGGAGCACTCTATTTAATTTGCTATCTTGGAGCGATTTATTTGTTAACAAATGGCCTCACTGGTAAAGGACGCCAACGAGTCGATTACCTTTTAGCATTATTAGTCGCTTTTATTTTAGGAGACACTAGCTATACACTCTATTTTCGTTCCTTTTACCTACTATCGCTCGTTCTAATTACCATTGTTTACTTATTTGCACTCTCAATCGCCCTTTATCGACGCCTGTACTCTACCAAGTTACTCATCAGTTTATTTCTACTTAATGCCTTTTTACTGATTACACTCCATCAGCAGTTTACTTACGTATTGCTATTCTTACTAGCTTGGTTGGCCCTTGTCACGATTACCAGTCGGCTTTATAGCACAAAACTGTTTGCCTTATTTGGTACCTTTACCATCATTTTAGGAACTATCATCACCTTCTCGTTTATTAATTTAGGAAATCGTAACTATCAGCATTTTCAAGCCTTTTCTCAAGGCGTTATGAAAATCGATCAAACTGAAGCTGATTTAAACCAAGATGAGATGAATAGCCAATACGCCATAATAGCTGGCGAAGATTACTTTACTGAGTTTCTTCCTATTGATGTGGATGGCAATGATATTTTTAAAGACTTCTATGACCCGCTTAATCAATTTTGGCTCATGAAGCACTACCTGCGACACCCGTCACAACTGATTGAACTCATGAAAAAGACGATGCCTCAAGTGTCTCAGATTCAAGATCCTAACTTAGGAAACCTTGAACGAGGAAAAGGAGTTGCTAAGGGGACTAAAAGTAACTTTTTTAATGGGTATCAACAGCTACGTCTCGCTTACTTTCCTAAGACATTCGGTTTTTATCTGGTCTTTAGCTTAGTCATTTTGATTCTTTACGTGCCTCTAATCGTTAAATCTATTCGAAAACATAACCCTTGGCGCATGATACCGGCACTGCTTGTCTTGTCCTTTCTAGCAATGACCTATCTAAACTTTATTTCAACTATTATCAATTACGGCATTACAGGAATAGCATCACGGCTCTTTATTATTCCGTTAATTTTAGATTTAATTATCATTTTTACTATCGCAGAGCTACTTCATCGAAATCTCTGGCGACCAATTGATCCTCTAGTCATCGAACGAGGAGGGAAGCACAATGACCACTAAGACCAATTGGCTACTCTCTTTAGGTTTACTCTTACTATTTTTTAGTCATTCTACCGTATTAGCAGCAGAAACCATCAATAACGTGCAGCCCCATGACCGACTACTGCTTGTGTATGATAGCTTGGATGCTAAAGACAATGGTGACCCTGTCAAAGATAATGGTGACCAAAATATCAATCTACTACAAAGTCTCTTAACCAGTTTAAAAGTGAGTGTCACAACTGTTTCTATGGATGAGTATCAAAAAGGACAACTTGAAGACTTTAGTGGATTAATTGAAGTCATTCAAGAACCAGACTTACCTATTGCCAATCCAGCTTTTATAGAAGATCGTGACAGTTATCAAAAGCTTCGCCTTCATATTGGACAGAACTTACCAGAATCATGGCGTACCGTTTTAGATTCACCACTCAAAACAATTTATGGTGACAGCGCCACCCTTAATAGCTTGACCTTTCGAGCTAGCGAAACACTCAATAGAACTGAGGTCGTTGATCTGTTGACTGATACCAGTCATAGTAAGACCTACGGAAGCCTTGACTATGATAACGAGTTAGGTCTCTATTCTTTCGGAAGTATTAAAGATAAGGTTGCTTATCTTCCTTTCTGGCAAACAACTGGCCTTCCCTATCTCATTAGCAGTCGGCTAATCGTTGAATGGCTAGGGATTAATCAAGCCGAACGCCAGTATCCATTACTTGTCTTTGACGACTTTACACCTATTTCTGATTTTAATCTTTTGAAAGAATTACAAAAAGAACTTCAAGCAGCAGGCTTACCTTTTACTATTAGCGCAACTGGCATTTGGGATAATTTGGACATTAAAGCAGCCAATAATTATTTGAAGGCTCTCACTGAAATCTCCACTCAAAACAGTAGCTTATTTTTACAGACGCCTTTCATAAAAAACGCTAAAAGCAGTAATCAAGAACAGTTAAATACCACTATGAATACTAGTTTAAACTACTTTTTTAACAATAAAGTTTATCCAATAGGTGTTGCAACGCCTGCCTACTGGAACCATGATATCGACTATCAAAAAAATGCCTTAGGTTTTTCTGAGACCGTTCTGCTACTGCCTAATCTCAAGCGCCAAGAGCGGAGAATATCAACTACTAACCAACTTTACCAAACAACCTACGTCGGCTTTAAGCCTGATAGCTTTGACAACATTGACCTATGGGATGTTGGCGAAAAGGTCTTTTTCTCGCCCACTGCGATTGTAATTCCTTTTCCCGAAACTGAAGAAGCTCTCTCAGCTATCTTAAAGGGACTGACAAAAAAAACGTATCTCTTTGAAAATACGCTATATACCAATCATAAAGTGGTGACCTCAGATAATACCTTAGAGGTAAATAATCAACAATTCTTTCTTAATGGGCAACGAAAGTGGATTGAAACAGCTATTCCGTATAAACAAAAGAAAGAAGCTAAACCCCAAACGAGCTTAACTAGCTTTTTTGCCACACAAAATACCATTTTAACAGTCTTTATCACTGGAACACTGATCGTCTTAAGTGTCTTCCTGATTATCAGTTATATCCTATATAGACGAAAATACGAGAGGTGATTACATGACTTGGGCTGATTACTTACTGCTAATTGCCACATTGTCAATTTGGAGCCTGTTGCTAATTAATGTTATTCTCATTATCGCAGGCTATGTTTATTACATGAAAATAGAAGGCGCGCCACCACCAGAAATTCAAGGTGAGCCCCCCTTTGTTAGTATCATGGTGCCCGCTCACAATGAAGGAATCGTGATTGTCAAAACCGTCGAAGCGCTCCTTCGACTTGACTACCCCCATGATCGTTACGAGATTATCGTCATTAACGATAATTCATCTGACAATAGCGCAGACTTACTTAAAGCAATTCAACAAAAAAATCCGACACGACAACTAAAAATTATCAATACAGACGCTGTAACAGGCGGAAAAGGAAAATCCAATGCCTTGAACTTAGGCTTCAAGGATGCAAAAGGTGAGCTGATTGCCATTTACGACGCTGACAATACGCCTGAAAAAAATGCTTTACGCTATCTAGTAGCGGAATTAACGCTGGATCCGACCTTAGGTGCCGTAATTGGAAAGTTTCGGACACGTAATCGTGACGCTAGTCTCTTGACTCGCTTTATAAACATTGAGACACTTTCCTTTCAATGGATGGCACAAGCGGGGCGCTGGCAGCTCTTTAAACTTTGCACGATTCCTGGCACTAACTTCATTCTGAGACGATCAATTGTCGAAGCGATTGGTGGCTGGGATGTCAAAGCCTTAGCTGAAGACACTGAAATTAGTTTTCGGATTTATACGATGGGCTATCGAATCAAATTTCAACCCAAAGCAGTCACTTGGGAACAAGAGCCTCAAACACTCAACGTCTGGTTCCGTCAACGAACTAGATGGGTCAAGGGAAATGTCTACGTCATCATCAAGAATATCCCTTTACTATTTGATCCAAAAGCTCGCAAAATTCGGTTTGATTTACTTTACTTTCTGGCTATTTACTTTTTACTGCTGACCTCACTCGTAGTCTCCGATACAGTCTTAACACTGAATATTTTTGGCTACATCCATACCACACTCGCAGGCTTTAGCGGACTCTTGTGGTTACTCGCGATTGTCCTGTTTATCGTTGGTACTTTCATAACCATCACCACCGAGAAAGGTGAAATGAGCTTAGAAAATATTGGAATTATTGCGTTGATGTACGTCACTTATTCACAGATGTGGATGGTCGTCGCAGGTTACGGTCTAGTCATGTATATCCGTGAATCAGTTCTAAAACGAGAAGCCAAATGGTATAAAACAGAGCGCTTTAAATAAACAATCATCTAGCTTTGCGACAGTCTTCTTAGTTAAATCTAAGCGATAAACTCGCATAAGCATTATCTTATCAATTGGAGGAGTCATTATGAATCATTTTAAGTATCTCTTCAGTCTGCTATTAACTACCGGCATCCTATTACTATGCCCGATTATTTCCTTAGCTGCTAATCAGGAAGGCTCTTTAAAAGCCCAGCAAACCTTTATTACTGAATTTGAACAAGCCGAGCAATCCTTAACTGGTCCAACATCTAGTCAAACTATTTATTTCCAAGTCTTAGATTATTGGGATGTGGATCAAGCAAAAATCGCCTTAGATTACCAAGTCTCTCAGCTGACGAAGCGTGAACGCTCAAACTTGACCTTTACCATCAATGGTGCCAAATTTCACTCACTGGAGCTTGCAGCTAGTAAGACCGATAAACAGAATGTGGCCGTTTCAATTCCTAAAGAATTATTAAAAGTAGGGGTAAATACACTGGTCATTCAAGGAAATGTCACAACCATTGACGATGAAGATGTCTGCCGCATTACGACAACGCCTGCTGATTGGTTACATATTTTTAAAAGCTCCAATGTCGGCGTTCTCTATCATAACCAAGAAATGAGCGACAGCATTCAGGATTTTCATACCCGATTTAGCGGTATCGATTCCATTGCTCATAAGCAGGTTGCCCTGCTAGTCGCTGGAAAAGCTGATCCAGCTGAATTAGAGAGTGCCACCTACGTGCTATCAAGCTACGCTAAAATTGAAAATAAAGAGGATCAAGTCATTCCAATCGCTCAACTAACTGATGACGAACACAATCAAGCTCCTTACCAAATTATTATCGGGCTATACGATCACTTACCAGCAGACTTAAAAAAAGAAGTCTCAGAAAAAGAATTAGGCGACGATGCTCATATCAAGCGAATCAACAAGGATCAGCAGCATATCTTATTACTAATAGCAAAAAAAGAAGCGGCATTGATTAAAGGGAGCCGCTTTATCGCTAACTCACAACTTATGTCAGAAGTCGCTCAAAATGAAAAAGTGGTGGACAAAGATACCTTAACAGATACGCCAGTCATTGAATCAGAAAAATTATTTCGCTTAAATGAGCAAGGAGACAAACTCGTCGGTGCGTTCCACCAAGAAAAACAATTTTTTGTCTCCTTGCCATCTAATCGCTCAATTGCTTCGAATAGTGAAATTTATCTGAAATTTCGTTACGCTGAAAACTTAGATTTTAATCGATCACTCGTCACTATTTCAATCAACGACATTCCTATTGGTAGCCAAAAGCTAACAAAAGATAAAGCAGGCAATGACGAGCTTAGACTGACTGTTCCAAAAGACTTAGATGTCGCAGGTGACTTTACCTTAACTGTCGCCTTTGAATTAGAAATTCAAGATTTACCATGTACACCGCGACAAGCTCAAATGCCATGGGCTTATATTGCCCCTGAATCAGCCATGACAATCCATACAAAGGACCGTCAAGATTTAGACTTTGCCAATTATCCTTATCCATTTTTACGTGAAGGAAGCTACAACCAAGTGGCCGTTGTTTTACCAAAAACAGTGGATGAAAACATCTACCGCTCACTTACTAGCTTATTTAATTTACTAGGCCGCTACGCGCAAGATAACACTGGCGATGTCATCTTTGTTAGCGGTGAGAAAGTAGTTGCTGACGAAACACTTAAAGCAAATAACCTGATAGTCCTTGGTAGTTATCAAGAAAACAGCGTCGTAAAAAATTTGAATAAGGAGCTGTTCTTCCGCTACGATGATAAAGGAGAACGACTCATCTCCAACGAGAAAATTAGTATCGAAAGTCAATATGGGACAGAAATTGGTTCAGGTCAACTCGTTTTCTCTCCTTATGAAGAAGGCAAAGGAATCTTAGTTCTAACAAGTGCTAATTCACGCGGTACGTACTTAGCTGCACGTGAGTTAAGTAGCCAAGAAAAAATCGGGCAACATCCAGGTGACGCCTTTATCATCGATAAAGATGGTAATTTAAGCAGCTTCCGCTTCAAAAAAGAGCTTTCTAAAGAAACCTCTTCTACTGCAACTAAATTGACCAATAACGCTTCCTTATTGACCTATATCGCTATCTTCATATTTGTCGGAGGAACATTAGTTGTGGGATTAGTCTTTATCATCTTGAAAAATAAAAAGAAAGGAGCCTAACATGAAAAAAAATACGCAATTACTCGCAGATCTTTCACTCTTAGGCTTCCTCTTATTAACGTTTATTATCGTGGTTTTTGTTGGTCTAACCAGTGATCATCTCTTACAAAATGTGATATTTATGAATATCGCCTTGATCTTGGCTCTCATTACTTACTTCACCACCATTACTACAGGGCTTACGATTAATCTAGCATATATTTTTTTCCAAGGAAGCTACGCCCTCTATCAGGTTTTAGCCAATAAGGATCAGATATTCATTTTGCCAATCTACTTCTGGCTTGTAATTACACCAATTTTTTCAAGTTTAATATACGCACTAAGCCACTATTCTCGACAGCTACAAAAAGAAAATGTCATGTTACAAGCCCAGTCACTTAAACTAGGCATTATTGATGCTGAGAGCAAACTTCGGAACCTAACAGCTTTTAATGACGATGCCCAAGTCTTTATGGACGCTTCTCGCCGTCTAGATATAGATAACTACCTAATCGTCTTTCAAATGAAATTTTGGAAAGAAGTCAAAAAGATGCTTTCTACTGAAGAAAGACAAGAAGTCATTCATATGACTGTTGACGCCATCAATCGTAGCCGTGGTGACTCAGGTATCGTCTATTTATTAGACGAAGTTGAACTAACCTTTGGTGTACTAATTTTCAAAGAAGAAGAAGCAATGATCGAGGAATTAATTCAAAACTTCCGGACGATTTACAACATCAGTACCCAAGAATTTTCGAGTCATCATCGTATCAAGCTCGAGACTAAAATTGCTTACGTTCATTTTGATTCCGAAGAAATGCCGACACCTTATACCTACCTGAAATCAGCAATTAAAGAACTAGAATATGATGTTTAACTAAACGGAAGGAGACACCTATGAATAAAAAACTGCTCCCTGTACTGAGCCTAGTGGCGATTTTACTACTAGGCGGCTGTACTAAACCAACCGCACAAATACCTACCAAGGAAAGCACCACAACAGTAACTAGTAGTACACAAGAAGAACCAGCAGTCCTAGCTTACCAAGAAGACGTCAAAACCTTAACCGAGCTTTCTCTTAGCGACTTTAAAGCAAAACTAAATTCTTCAGACCCTTTTTTAGTTTATCTAGGAAAGCCGACATGCGTATACTGTCAGGCCTTTGTTCCAAAACTCAAAGCAAGCTTAGTCGACAATCCGCAAACCATCTACTACTTTAATGTGACTGAAGCTGACACAACACCTGAGATCAAAAAGCTAATGACAGACTTAGATTTGGAATACGTCCCTGCACTTTTAAAAATTAAAGATTCTGGCCAGACCATTATTACTTATGATAAAAAGAAGGATGATCTAACAGATTTTTTGTCAAATTTTTAGACAACAAAACTTAAAACACCGCTAGATCAGCCTATTACGGGAGTGAGACAACTGTCTCGCTCTCTTTTTCTTATGAAAAAAAATAAGCTAATTGTTCACTAACACATTTTTATGATACAATTAGATTAAAGGGTTATTTTTCGAAAAAGAAGACTCTTCCTATAGAATTCAAATCAATAGATCCACCTTCATTACAACATTATGACCCTATTAATTAAAATAGAAAGCTAACTCCGAGGTGTTCGACAAAAAGATTATGAACAAACGCATATATTACTGTATTCCCCAAAAAGAAAAAAACAGCCTAATGACAGAAACTAGTTTTCACCGTGAGTGTACATGCCCATGGTGAGAGTTAAATATAAAGAATTTAGAAAAGCGAGAGATATCATCTCTTATTTGGATTATTATTGGGAATTTTTTGGCAAAGACCACCGAAAAATCAACAAGAAATTTAAACGACTTATGCGCAAATTTAACAATCGTAAACTCGAAGAAGAATATGCCTTAATTCCTCGTTCTAAAATCACAAACACAGTCAAATTAACGACTAAACAATACAAAACCCTACAAGAATTAGTCACTTTAACCAATACGTTAGAGCGATTAAGTAGGAAATCTAGTAAATAATAAAATATCTGCGCGGCTACTTAATTTCACTAGTTAGTTGAAATTAAGTAGCCTTATTTTCGTTGGATGTTCACTTCATTATTTATGTAAATTAGTACATTGATTCTAAACTAAGAGTATGGAGTATGAGAGTGATCAAAATCTATCTCTAATAGAGTTAAATAATCACCCATTATATATATTTCAATGACCAATTTGTTTATTTTAAACTACTACTATTTCAATTTTAGCCTTCAAAAGAAAAAATATAGGTTAATATACTTCAAATTATCACAACTAAACCGACACTTTTTTTAAAAGTTATATAAAATACTAAAAAAAGTTAAAAATGAAACGTTTTTAGATAAAAAGACTTACAACTCTGTTCATTTAACCTTCTTTATGTTAAAATTAACTTATTATATTAGGAGGTTTAATTATGAAAAAATGGATCCATTTGACACTCTTCACATTAATAATTTTAAGCTGGCCCACTGGCGCCCATATCACCCAAGCAGCAGAACAGTCGTTACAAATAGGGAACTACCACTCTACAACTGATACCTTACCTGAAAAGCATTTTCCCCGTAATGAAAAAGATTGGCCAATTAAAACGCAGCAAACAATCAATGATGGAAATGGTATTTGCTGGGCGTTTGCTGGCACTGCAATGGCAGAGGCAGCCGCATACAACTTACTGGATGAGTCACACAGCTTCTCTGAAACCTACCTCGCCTACCTTCTTACAAACGATGGGATAGATGGAATAAATCACTACGATCAAACGGTGAGGAATGGCGTCTATTCTCTCGGAGGTGGTGGTTACATACATGATGTCCTCTCCGTTTATCTAAATAAGCGAGGTCCTGTATTAGCTGAAAAATTCACAGCCCAAGGAGAAACTATTTCTTCCGATAGCATTCAAAAAAAAGCAGATATTGACATCACTAATGTCTCTTTAATCGACAAACAATACTATAGTAACGAAAATGAACGGCTAGAATTTATTCAAAATATGAAAAATGCTATCTATAATTACGGAGCGGTTTCTTATGAATACGAAACTGAAGGACGAGAAGTTGGAGCAGTAACACCAAATATTTTTAACGGTTTTGGTGAAGCTCACGCTGCCGTACTAGTCGGGTGGGATGACAATTACGATAAGTTTAGTTATGACGATGGGAGATATTATTCCGATGTTCCAAATAAACCTGGAGCATTTCTTATGAGAAATAGCTGGGGAACAGATTATGGCGATAACGGATATTTTTACGTCTCATACGAAGACTATGCACTATCCAACTCACCTTATGCGATCACCGGTGTCCAGCCTATCTCTCAACATTCGCTATATTACCAAACTAATTTCGTTCAAGAAGATGACCTTTTCGTGAATAACTTTAAAACAATCCCTAATACTAATACATCTGGAGCCAAATACACTCTCTTAACAAATACTTACTCAAAAAAAACTAACGTTGAAAAACTTACCTCTTTAACAATGAAACTTGGTCTAAAGAAGAACTATCAAGTCTATGTTAACCCCATCGACGATAATACGACAGATTTTTCAAAACTAAGCTTAGTTGGAAACGTATCTCCTAACGTCCAATCAGCTAATTCTGGGGATGTCATAACTTTAAAAGAACCCGTCCCATTGATAGGAGACAAATTTTCAGTCGTAATCAAAGTAGATGGCGCAATAACTAATGCCCGAACTGGAATTATTCCCTTCTGGTCAGATGTCACAGATATTAGCTCTTTCATTTATCAATCAAACGATAATCAAACAATTATTCAAAAATACGCGTTTACTAATAATTTCGCAACAAATAGATCTGGTCATCTAGCCATTGATGTTGGAACCATTTCACAAAAAAATGATTAATAGAACTATTTTTGTTTGGCCATCCACTTTCTAATTGATCTTACCTAATCACAATTAATAGGTGACACAAAAAAGCACAACTAATGCCATATTGACACTAGTTGTGCTTTCGTATAATTACACCTCTACAAATCGCTCACTTAACTTTCAGCCATACAAAAGTAGGGAATGTAACCATCTCTAATAGTTTATTTTCTATCTAAGCAAAGCTTATATAAGCGTTTAAGCGCCACCGCCACCGCTTAAGAATCTCACTTTACCGTAGTTAGCTATTTGGAAATCATTAACTGTTTCCGCATTTGGAGAGAAAACTTGTCCATTAACATTGTTATTCTTAGCATCGCCTCTTAGACCAACATAGGTTGAAAATTGACCTTGTGGACTGAATACACGATCAGCAACTGCTGGATAGTCGCCGCCACGTTGGCTCCAAGTTTCAATTCTATTTAGAGTAGTCCCTCTAACAAAATGACGGTCAGCATAAAAGACATTCTGTCCAGCCATATGGTTAGTAATCTCCAAGTTTTTAGCCGCATCTAAGTTAAAGCTAGCAAACTCATAGATGCTTTCAACAACACCTTTTTTAGAGTTTCCATCAATAATTAATTCAGATGTTTTGTTCATGTTAATTTGAGTGCCATATTCTTGGATCTTCATAGTCGCATAATTACCACCACCACGACCATTCACTGTCATTTTACTTCCTCTATCTAAGTTTAATGACGGAATATTTAGGTAATCCGCACGAGGAATAAATTGGAAACCAACACCAGCAGCATTGATATCTAACTTAGCATTTTTACCTACATTCACTTGGTAGACTTTGTCGTAAAAAGCAGGATAGTAATAGTTAACATCACTTTGTGGAGAAACTTCAATGTTTACTTCAGCCTTATCCCCGATGTTTACTTCACCTGTAGCAAAACCGTCAACTAAACGGCCATTAAAATAGAACGCAGAAAATTGTCCGTGATCTTTTTGTGCCGCTTTTCCGTTGTAGATACTACCTGGACGGAATTCTAACTCATGAACCCAAGCATTTTCAGCACGCGTTGAAATATTATTTGTTCCATCAAACGTCAATTTCCCTTCTGACAAGTGAACAAAACGATCCCCATCATAGGTTACATCTTTCGCGTAGACATCCCAACCATAGCTTGATGGGCCATTACCTGAACCACCTGTAAAGAAGCGACCAGCTACTTGAGCAGCAGTAATTTTAGTGTCAATAATTGAGAATAAATTATTTTCACCTGCATTAGCTTTTTTCAAGGTACTTTGCTTCCCATTAATAGCATAAGCCTTTGAATTAATTACATGACCTTCATCACTATTTCCATAAATAGTAACATCTCTAGCAGGAACATTTCCGATATTTTTACGGAATGTAAAACTGCCTTTAATACTAATATCAGTCACACTAGCATTACCTAACGCTGATTCAAACTCTTGAATCGTGCGTACTTCTACCGCATTAGCAGGAATGCCTGGTGTCGCTGCTTCTACCACAATCGCAGGAGAAACCAATCCTGTTATCCCTGGTACTGAAACACCTCCAATAATACTCAAACTAAGCGCACCAACAGTGACAGCTTTTAACACTTTCTTTGTAATTTTTTCATTCACTAAATTTCCAACTCCATTTCCTATTTTTTATTAGATAAACAAGGGCTAAATAAGTAAAAATAACTTATCCCCCTCAGTAATCCCCCAATTATTCAGGTTCTTCTGGCTGCTGAGGCTCTTCGGGACGTTGAACTTCAGCCATTCGTTGCTGTTGTTCTGCTTCCTTATTCTCTTCCTCTTGGCGATGAGCCTCAATTCTAGAAGCTTCTTGCGACGTCTGATAAGCATCAGCGAACTCATTACTCGCTACAATGACTGTCGTCGTTCGATCTTCCTTCTCAATCGTTCCCACCTGAGTGACATCACAAATATAAAGTAAAACAGGGGTTAACCCATCCAACAATTGAAAGTCAAACTTAAAGGTCTGATCATTGAGAACCTCGACTTGTAACTCTTCTTCATTAAATGAGTTAGTTACACTTAATTTTTTTGTTCCACCTTCAGCTTTTCCTGTAACAGTTACCATCCCTTGAGCATTCGTCTCAAAGGTATCTGCTAACTTAATTAAAAGTTCCTTTTCTAAACTTTCTTTCGTCTTAGGAGCTTCTTTTGAAGAAGCCGTTGTCTTTTTTGATGAACTATTAGTAGATTCAACCAATTTCTTCTCAGTACTATTCTGAGAATCACTGGATTTCTTTGTCTCACCTGTATCATTAGTAGATGAATTAGAAGAGTCTTTTGCCTTTTTTATTGCCTGCTTTTTTTCCAGTTTCTCCTCATTCTCTTGAGTATATAAATAATAATAGCTACTAGTTACTAAAGATACAGCTACAACAATCATTAGACTTCCTAAAACTACTGTGACTTTTTGCTTCCTTTTACGTTTCAAAATTCTCTGATCTAAAGTCAAATATAACCATTTAGTCTTGTTAAGTAATTTATTTATAGTAATTAATAAAGCTAGATATGCCAAAGAAACAAGCCCGAAAAGCCCCGCAAGAATGTAAATGTACACTTCCATCATTAATCACGACTTTTCTTTTTTGACTTCTTCGATTTTCGTTTCCCTTTTTTCTTCGATCCTTTAGTAGTCCTTAGCCCTTTTTTCAATTCATCAATCTGTTCTTGAATAAAGAGTCTTTGGCGAGTCAGGATAACCAATCCTACTAACGTACTAATACTAATTAAAGCTAAAATAACTAAAACAATTGTTAATGGTTGTATGCTCACTTGCTCAGTCTCCTATAATTTGATTTTCTCACTATAAACAACTCGATGCTCATCATCAAAAAGAAGCATGTTAATATCGCCACCATCTGTCGCACAAAAGAAACCAACTTTAGATGTTTCATCTGCTTTAATAGGACGACTCATCTGATCCACAGCCGTTTTATAATCCGAACCGTCTAAGTCCTTCTTTTTTAAAACAGTCGGATAGAAGCTATCTACCGCGCCTTTATCAGCACTAGCAAAGGATACAAATGTGCTCCAGATACTTTCTGGGTAAAGCGCTTCTTTCCCCTTATTAGTTACTTCAGCATAGACGAATAAAGCAGATTGATCCTCAATATCTAACTTTTTTTCAAAGCTTAAAAATTTAATGTCAAATTCTTTAGATGTAAATAGCTTAGACTTTTCGTCATAATTGTAATCAGCAGAATGCTCTGAGATACTACTTTCTACCGTATCAATTGAGCTCGAACCCTTTTTGGTGCCATTATCTTTTTTTTCAGAACAGGCAACTAATGAAAGACTGACCATCATTATCAGTATTGCTTTAAAAAATTTCATCCATACACCTTTTTTCTCATTTTTTAAAACCAAAAGAGTGCAGGGATAAGTCAATAGACTCGTCCCTACCACTCCTTAAAGTATAAAGTTAACATCCAACTAAATGGTTACGCTCCGCCGCCACCGCTTAGGAATCTTACTTTACCATAATTAGCCATTTGGAAATCATTAGCTGTTTCAGCATTTGGTGAAAAGACTTGGGCACTACGATTGCTATTTTCTAATGAATAATCTTCCCAATCATTACTAGCATCCTTCGTATTACCTCTTAATCCAACATAAGTAGAGAATTGACCTTGTGGACTGAATACACGATCCGCTACAGCAGGATAGTCGCCACCTCTTTGTTCCCATGTTTCAATTCTATTTAATGTTGTCCCTCTTACAAAATGACGATCTGCAAAGAAGACATTTTGTCCAGCCATGTGGTTAGTAATTTCAAGGTTTTTAGCTGCATCCAAGTTAAAGCTTGCAAACTCATAGATACTTTCAACTACACCTTTTTTTGAATTACCATCAATAATTAATTCAGACGTTTTGTTCATGTTAATTTGAGAACCGTATTCTTGAATCTTCATAGTTGCGTAGTTTCCGCCACCACGACCATTAACAGTCATTTTACTTGCTCGATCTAAGTTTAATGATGGAACATTTAGATAGTCTGCACGAGGAATAAATTGGAAACCAACCCCAGCAGCATCAATCGCTAACTTAGCGTTTTTCCCTACATTTACTTGATAAACTTTATCGTAAAATGCTGGATAGTAATAGTTAACATCGCTTTGAGGTGACACTTCAATATTCACTTCTGCCTTATCACCAATGTTAACTTCACCCGTTGCATAACCATCAACTAAACGTCCATTGAAATAGAACGCTGAGAATTGACCATGGTCTTTTTGAGCAGCTTTTCCGTTATAAACAGAGCCAGCCTTGAACTCTAAATCATGTACCCAAGCATTTTCTGCGCGAGTAGAGATAGTGTTAGTTCCATCAAAGGTTAATTTACCTTCTGATAAGTGAACGAAACGATCACCATCATATTCAACACCTTTGGCATAAACATCCCAACCATAGCTTGAAGGACCGTTACCAGAACCACCTGTAAAGAAGCGACCTGCTACTTGTGCTGCTGTAATCTTAGCATCAACAATTGAGAATAAATTATTCTCACCAGCGTTAGCTTGCTTCAATGAGCTTTGTTTTCCGTAAATAGAGTATGCTTTAGAATCAATTACATGCCCTTCGTCCTTATTTCCCCAGATTGTCACATTTCTAGCAGGAATATTAGTGATATTCTTACGGAAAGTCATACTTGCTTCAATGCTAATATCTGTTACTGTAGCATCTTGTAAAGCAGTTTCAAACTCCTGAATTGTGCGCACTTCTGTTGCATTAGCAGGAATTCCTGGTGTTTTAGCTTCAGCAACAATTGCTGGCGAGATTAAATTGGTAATTCCTGGAACTGAAACTCCTCCAACAATTCCTACAGTCAAAGCAGCTGTAACTGTTGCTTTGACAAGTTTGTTTCTTAAGATGTTTGTCATAAAAGACATCTCCCATTCTTTTTTTATAGAAAACGGAAGCAGTCATGACTATAAAGACTAGTCACTTCCGTTAACTTCACTCATTATTTTGTTTTAATTGCTTGCTCAAATACGTTCGCTTTATAATCCCAATTATAGAAAGGAATTGCTTTATCTTTATAGACTTCACTTGGACGTATGACCAGAGTAATAAAATAATCCGTATCAGGCGCCAAAATAAAGCTCGGCCATTTCCCATCCTTAACAATCTCTGTTTCTAATTGGGCTTTTTTATTGCTAATAACATAGCCAACATACTCATACATCTCTGGCATAACAGCACGAACTTCATAGCCACCATAACCAGCAGCAGGCATCAATTTAGCAGTCGTATAATCCTGCTCAGTTAGCTGAGCGGTCGATAGGACTTGTTTATTGATCGTTGTTTTAGCTTCACCGCTATCATTGATGTTCTTCAAGTTGAAGTAGCCATTTGCTATCCCAACAGGACTAACAAGGAAACTATTTGTGCCTTGTATTACTTGTCGTAAATTCAACGTTGCCGACAATTTGTTCGTAACAGTGGCTGTAGCAGTCAATTCTTTCGGCGCTACTTGTCCTTCGATTCTTCCTATGGCTTTGGCATTTATGGTATTGGCAACTTCGCCTGATGCTGTCGCATTTACGATTGCCTTAAATGTAATTGTGATTGCCTGTCCTCCAGACAACTCCAATTTCTTATTAGCCTTAAGAATAGGTGTTGCACCCGTTTTATCCCATTCAATATCGCTAGCAGTGGCATTACCACTAACACTTGTACTAGCATCAACTAAATCAAGATAAGAAGCCAGCTTATCATCGAATTCAAGCTCTCTTAGAAGAGTATTAGCATCTGGATCAGTATTGGCAATCGTCATTTTATACGTCAACGTTTGCCCTGTACTTACCCGATCATCATTAATTTTTTCTCCTGCTTCATTGAAGACATCTTTGGTTACCGCCAACTTACCAACAGGTCGTATCTTCTGGTTAACAAAAACTAGCGGCTCTTTTTCAGAGGTAAAGCTAACCACGACATTTTCTTTAGAAGCATCTGCATCGTAACCAGCCGGTGCTTCAATCTCAACAACCTTGTAGTCTATTCCACCAGGTAATTCATCTGTCAACCAATATCCTGTACTATTTCCTCCACTACCGGTTACCCCAGTAGCGACTACTTTATCTTTGCCATCTAGAACATTAAACTTAGCACCATTTAATAGCGCACCATCTGCAGTTAATGCTCTTTTTTCAATCAATAATTTACCACTTAAATCGATCAGACCTACTGTATCACCAACTGGCTCATCATAGTCTGGCCTACTTGAGTACTTAGAGGTTGAAAAATCAACATTAGCCAATTCAACAGAAGCACTATTTAAGAATTTTAGTTGTATTTTTCCTGTTTGATCGTTTACAACTAATCGATCTATATACTCTTTCTTAGTCGTATCGAGTGTTGTCGTTACTGATACGGTATATGCATTTTGATAAAAACTATCTAGTTTAAGGTATTCTGGATGAGCAGATACCACTAACTTATCTTTACCTGTCACTGGGTCATTAGTTACTGTAATTGACCAAATTTTAGTTTGCTTGCCCTTTAATGAAAAGGTACTATTAGTCACATCACGATGATAGGCATCCTCAATTGTGATTGGTTTTGTTGCTGTATTTTGAATTCTTAAAAACTCATCAAATTCATCTGAGATTTCAAACTGCGGGTCACCATTCTTGACATACCTTGGTGGAACATCTTGACGAATCGTCCAAGTAATATCTTTATCTGACGTATCTTGATCCGCTTGCTTAATTGGGTTAGTAAAACGAATTGGTCCTAATGTAACCGGAAAGAAACCAACTGCACTACCTTCCTCAGATGATCCATTTCCTACATAACTAGAAGGTTTTAAATAGTTTTCCTTATCAGGGAAATCAATCTTATTCGACGAATCATTAAATAATTTAGTAAAAACATCTGTAAATGACTTAGGATTATATTGCCAATCCGTTGACCAATTCTCAACATCCTGTGTAGTAAAGACGCTAGCATTGAAATTTATACTGAATCCTTTTGTATCACCATAAGTAAATGAGAACCAATTCCCTCTTGACTTGGCAGTTGTGTTAAAGTGATTGAAACGATTCACGTACAAATAGTCATCAGAAGTAATTTTATAAGTTAACTCATTAAAATTCATATTACTTCTAAGCTGATCATATGTATTTATCTCATCATAAGGTGGAAAACGATAGTTCATATAATCATAATAAGCTTGTTTCTCAGTTGGAGTAGCTGTTGCCATAATAGGCGGTGTAAAAGGATCCATAGTCGCCCACGCAGGATTCCAATCAGCATCTCCCTCTTGTGTTTTCAACGTATACAAACGCTGGATGTTTGCTTCTTTACTAATCCCAATACTTTCATTAAAGTCAAAATCGACAAAGGTTAAAAAACCACGTATATTAATAGGCGTTAAAAGATTACTGTTTGGATAGCTATCTGCTATACTCGGATTATATTCCTGTGAACTAGGATGCTCATAAAACGTATATTCGATCTCAACGTAACTTGGTTTTTGATTCTCAAAGTTTCCTGTCCCTGTATCAGAAACTGTCATGGCAGATTCCCTAGAAACATCCTCATTATCCGACTCCGTCGCTCTTTTTTTAGAAATCCCAATTGTCACGCCTTTAGCAACATTGCTACCATTTTTCATTATGGGCTCAATTTCTTTAACCGTCATCTTAACATCAATTTGTTTCCCACGATAGGTTCCCATATTGGTAAAGATAATCGAATTTTCTTTACCAGTCTCAACATTAGCTGGAGTAAAATTTTGCTTATCTACACCAGACATCGATGCACGAGTTTGTCGTTTACCTTCTATGGTTACAATCGCTTCTGAACCACCCTCTGTTAACGGCGCATCATTCCAAGCTGGTGAAAAACCATACTCACCAGGAATAATAAATTCATTTTTTATCTGTTCTGGATCAAGAGCTGTACCAGACTCACCATTAATATCCTTTGGCATCAACGTCATGTGGTAGGGCAATGCAGGATTAGAGACTGGTGGCATCGTGCCCAAATGAGTCGCATCTACAAGTAAGCCATGATCTGGCTTCGTATCGTCATACTCAACAATATAATCACTTACAGGCGGCAATGCAGCCATAATTTTTTCCCAATTTTGATTTAGTATAATCCCAGCAAACACCATAAAAATCGAAAGGACTGAAAAAACGAATAGTTTGCCTTTTTTATTTAGCTTTCTGCGTTTGTTCTTATTCATTTCTCACCCTCCTTAATTCTTTTTAACATTCTTTTGCTGAAGTTTATCATCAATTAATTTTAAATTAGCATCTGTTGGTGCCACGTTCTCTGCTAAATTCCAAAAAGCAGTTCGGTAATGTGACCCATTAACAGCGACTGTCTCACTTTTCACTTGAATAGTTAACTTAGCATCCTGATAAGCATCCAATAAACTGTCAGACAATTTAGCCGTTGTAAAGATAGGCGGGGTCATAGAAGCCGTCCCACCTGTTTGAGGAGGCAATGCATCTAAATAATAATAGTAGCCATCTCCCCCATCACGCCATTGATCGTTCAGGGTCACGATGATTTCCTCAGTCAAAACCGCAGTTGGATTTGCAGGGTCAACCACACCGATATTAGCAGGTAAAGACAAGTCCCCTGTTCCAATAATTTCTGGAAAAACCATCACACGAACAAATAATTTAGTATTGCCAGTGTTTTCTACCATTATTTCTTTTTCATATGTTTTTCCTTTTTCAGGTACTTGAGTGGTGTCAAATCCATTTTTACCTTCATTGAGTTCACCCTTTAAATTAGCTAATTGTAAATTATTAATCGTATTGTCATCTCTCTTTATAGCCCCATATACTACCACGCCCAACACTAACGATAAAAGTAAAGCCCCGATAACAAATGGAAGTTGACGATACTTCTTAAGTATTTTTTTCATTTTTACGTGACTCCCTTCTAGTTATCATTAAGAACAAATTTTGAATCATATGAGTACATATTGAATAGCGGAATGCTATTTGTCCATTTGGCTAAACCAGCCTCAGATGGTGTCATACCATAAGCTTCCACTTCAAGATTGTATAAACTATTCTTCAATTGATTACCTAGTGAGCTGTTAAGAGTCGTAATACTTTTAACTAGATCAATAGCGGTTACCTCACCACCTGCTAAGACTTTCGAATAATAGAAATAGCCATCCTCATAGTACCAAGCAGTCGTTGGGCTATTTGGCGCAAGTGAAATATTCTTTACATCAGGATGAAAAGTCAGGTCAAAGTTTTTTAACTCAGTTGGTCGAGCACTATCATCCCCAAAAATATAATCTACATTTTTATGAATAGGAGTTGTTGCCACATAATAAAGATCATCGCTACCTTTTTTGGTACCTGATGAATAGATATTCCCAGCTTCCCAAGTATCAGTATTCTGGCGATTAATTTCTTTATCCGAGGATTCTTTGACCTTTGTTTTTAAGCTACCATTACCTTTACCCTCACCATTTGCTAAATCAATTTCAAATGGTAAAAAACTTTCATTCAATTTAACACGAACAATGGCTGGTTTTGTTGAAATATTCTTTACTTTGACTTCCTTTTGAACCTCACTTGAATACTCCACAGTGCTTCCCTGTTCAAATTTCTCTTCTACTAAGACAGCAATAGTCTCTGGACTTGATTGCATATGATTGGCTACCCACTCTGAATAACTTGACCAAGCCAATGTAGCATTTATTAATAAGAAAGCAGAAAAAACTACAACTATTGCTCCAAAAGTTTTTCTATTTTTTTTTAAAAAAACTTTTCTAGTTACTCCTTTTTTCACATTATTTTTTTTCATGTTTTCCCGTCACACCCTTTCTCCATTTCATTACTTGTGGATTAATTTCATAAAAGAACCTTAGTAAAATTTTTGATATTTCTTCTGAAATTCACTTATGAAATTAATCCGAGCTTTAATAATAAAGCTCTTCATAATTTCAATGTGTTGCCTTTTTTGTTTTTTTGTAAAAGTTCACAGAAACCAAAATCAACACTAAACCAATAATCATACCTAGTAAAACTAACGCAAATTCCTCGCCAGTTTGTGGTAACTTCCCTGCTAACCCAGGCGGAAGTTTAGACCAAATTTGTGGCGTTTTAGTATTTGGTAATTTTTTTTCAGCCTCACGGTTGGCATAAAACGACCAATAGAAATCAATCGTACTGATTTTTTCCCACTTTTCTTTTGGCAATTCATTAGAGACTGTAAAATCTGCTGTCAAATGACGAATATCTCCTATTTCATAGTCACCTAATTCAAGTGGGGTTGTTTTTTTGCGGTCGTTATTTTTGCCACTACCGTCAATCAGACCATCGTAAATTACTTTATCCTCTAACGTAAGCTTCACACTAATTACTTCAAACAAATTAATATCACCTGAAGTTTCGGCTACATAATCCTTGCTATCAGGATTCATTAGCATGTTGATCGTGATTGGCCCTTTCACTTCTTGAGAATAGTTACTAATCACAATATCTTTACTGAAGGTTGCTCCAGGAACAATATCATTTTTCTCAATGAAGTATTTTCCATCTGATTTTGCAGTGAAGCCTGTTTCATCTCCAATAAGAAAACCAGAAGGAAGGGTTTCAGCCAAGGCCGTCTGATAAAATCCAAAAGCACAGAAAATTATGAATATGTTCAACAGACATCTTGTATACTTCTTCATTCTTTAGCTCCCCGTTCCTTCTAGTACAATACTCTCATTTACTTGCAAATTTATGACAGTTTTAGTTTTCTGTAATTGTTAAGAAATCACCACTTGTAAAGTATTTATAAACTGGTGATGATTCTGAAAGACCCCAGCCTGAATCGTTTGATTCCCAAATTTTACCTTGTGCATCTGGAACTAAACTAGCAAGTGCTCCGCTTTTAGAAGCTCTTGTTAAAGCAGCTTTAGAAGCTGGGATTGATTCTAGACCTACATATAAATCATATGAAGCAATTTTGAATGATGCTGTTCCAGGATATTCAATCCCTTCTAATACAGCTGAAGAAGTCGTTACACTTGGATCTAATTTATCTAAATAATAGAAATAACCAGAAGGTTGATCAAAATACCACATTGGTTGTCCAGTAGCTGGTTTAGCAGTTGGAAGCGTAGTGGTTGCATCATTAATTACTAAACCAATGCTGCTATCAACTTGTGATTTTTTGTAATCAGTAACAGGTGCTACAGCTTGACTTACAAATACGTTAGCTCCAGCCCAATCAGCTTCTTTAACAGCTTCTAAATCTGCACCATAACCCCAAACTGCAAAGTTTTTCTCTGCCACAGGATCTGTTGTTTTAACATTGTACATAGTTGTTGAGTTATCTAATACAACATTCCCTGTTACTTTTTGAGCAACAACTGCATCATTAGTATCAAAACTTCCGCGAATTACAGGAATAGAAGTATGATCTGTACTACCTGATAAAATAAAGTTTTTAGGCCAATCAGCTTTCGTCATAGCCACTTCTCTAAACATAACTGCTTTGTCACCATTAACATATAACTTTAAGGCCGCATCTGTATTAGCAACGCCATCAATTGTTAGTCTCTCTGAGCTAGGAACCCAACCATTACCACTTAAGTACTCTTTAGCATCAAAAATAACTGGGAACTTAGCTTCTGCTGCTGTTGCATATCCTTGTCCAACTGTAGCATTTGCTCCAAGTTTTTGAATCATTTCCTCAAATGAGATTCTGATTAATGCTGCGTCTGGTGAAGCATTAGATACAGAAACTTTCTTTTTTAATACAGTAACAGTGTCTGTATCAGGAATTTCTTTGTCTGGGAATTCCTCGACAATAGTAACTCTACCTTTTTCAAAACCTTTTGATTGCATGTGGTTTTTTACCCACTCAGTATAAGACGTCCATGCAAATGTTCCCATTACCATGGTTAGCGCAGCTAAACCAGTTACGGCTACCGCAACTTTTTTCTTCTTATCTTGCTTATTGTTTTTTCCTTTACCCATTGGGGTACCTCCTATAGATATACATATTTATGTTAACCTGCATGGTTAGATGCTGGTAGACATTACCTTAAAGTCTTACATAGTACTTGATTGTCATAATAGTGACAACTAACATAGATACAAATATAATAACCATTACAATATTGCCGCGAATGAAATCTAAAATTGTTCCTACATTTGAAATTGAATAGACGACACGCCCTACTACCTGGTCTCCAGTGATTGGAATATCTTTCCCTGTATTGGCATCTCCCTTTGTTGTGATAAACGGCTCATCCTTATCCTCCATCTTTTCCTTATCGACCTCAAAAACCCTATGCGTTAGGTAAGCATCTTGATTATCTCTTGAAGGATAAAATGTGATAATGTCATCTTTTTTTAGATCCTTTAAATCAGGTACTTTCTCTAAAAAAATGATAGCTCCTCTTGAAAAACCATCCTCAAATTTGACACCTTCTACCTTTTTCATGGAATCACTCAGTACCGTCATAAATCGATAACCAAAAAATGATTTATCTGGACTATCACTAAAATTGAAGAAAACAGCGCCTAAAAAGACTATCAATAATAACCCGTAGAAGAAAATATTTCCTAAATTAGATAATAGTTTGTCACTAACTGACATTCTTTTCTGTTCGTTTTTCACCCTTTTTGAACTGTCAGCCGAATTTTTACGATTACTATTAGCTGATGAAGATTCTTTTCTTCGCTTCTTTCCTGAACTATCATCTCTTGTTCTTTTTTTAACACTTTTTGAACTATGCTTTTCTAAGTCAGAAGAACTTCTTTTTTTGGACTTGCTGGTTCTTCTCCTGTTTTGAACTTCTTCTCCCATATCTTCCACCTTACTCACCATTTCGATTATTTCTATAGTTACTTTATCTAGTTGAATCCACGCCTACCTCTTTATATTAACACGACGTTAATTCGAAAACAATCATTAAATGAACAGTTGATAAAATGACAAAAATAATCAATCTAATTATATAAGCTGGTTATAAAGACTTTGATTGCAATGTTAAGAACAGTCTTTTCATAATTAAACGTTTAATGAACCGTCGAATTGACTAAAAATACTGCCTGAGAATATCTTAACATCTTTTTTATCTTTTGCCTACTACTTTTTTAATTATTTTTACTTTTTTATCTTTTTTCTTAAATATTTCAGCAATAACAATTCACATTTTTATTGTTCATCAAGTTCATAAATAATTTTTACGAACGGTTTAAATTAACTTTTTGTGAATATTTGTGTGCTGTTCCTATCGATACTCCACATATTTGAGCTATCTCTCTAATCGTATTCTTTTTAGTTAAATAAAGAGTTTGAATTTGCTCGATCACATGAGTATCAATTTGCGGACGACCAGAAAAAATTCCCTTTTGCTTGGCTATTTCAATGCCTTCAAGTGTTCGTTTTCGCATAATACTCTCTTCTAAACTAGCAAGTCTATAAAGAAGAGTCAGTGCTTCTTCATTGTTCAATTCTCCTAAAACGTCTTGTTTCAAAAAATAAATTGCTTTTTTTTGTTCTTTTAAAACCTTTAAAGCTGGTAACATTTGAATCAATTGAATATTTGCATCCTTCAAAGAGTACATTATTAACTCATCCTCATGGTGATTAACAACAAATTCATAAAATAATTTAGCATTACTGTCTCCTGCTCGATGTATAATTACTTTTTGGCAAACCTCATCTAAATTATTAAAAGATGTTTCATTAGTAGTATATCCGACCTTCATTTTTCTTTTTCCTTCCTTCATATATAGATTTTCTAAAAAAAATAAACACTATTTTACATTTACTCGTTCCTCATTAACTGATAAACTTTACCTAACAACTATTCACAAATGGAGGTCATTAGATTGATTCATTTTCAACATGTCTCATTTATCAGAGAAAAAAACACTCCCATCTTGTCTAACATCAATTGGCACGTCTCATCAAAAGAAAACTGGGCAATTCTTGGGTTAAATGGATCTGGGAAAACCACCTTATTACAATTAATTACAGGTTACCTATGGCCTAGTAGCGGTCAACTAACCGTCCTTGGTCAACACTTTGGTCAAACATCAATTCCAGAGCTGCGCAAGCAAATCGGGTGGGTTAGCTCTGCTCTTAGTTACCAAATGAAAGGTCATTTTTTAGTAGAAGATATCGTTCTTAGTGGTAAATTTGCTACAATTGGGCTCCATCAAGCTGTCAACCAACAAGACTATCAAGAAGCAAAAGAACTCCTTACCAGTTTTGGAGGGGCTCACTTAATTGGCAAACGCTTTGATGTGCTATCTCAGGGACAGCGTCAAATCACCTTAATCGTTCGCGCTCTGATGGCAAAACCACAGCTTTTGATTTTAGATGAGCCTTGCACCGGCCTTGATCTATTTGCTCGAGAACATCTACTTGAACAAATCAGCTTAATTTCAACGCTGCCTAGCGCTCCCACTTTATTATTTGTAACTCACTATACCGAAGAGCTACTGCCCTGCTTTAACCAATTGATGTTACTAAAAAACGGACAAATTTATCGACAGGGAAAAACAACCGACCTGCTGAATACAGAAACCTTAAATTCATTTTATGATAAACCTGTCTCACTCTTACCGATGACAAATCACCGCTTAATGGTTGTGCCAATCCCTCGATGAGTTGATAATAGATTCTTTCCAAAACGACCGAAAACACCTTGGAAAGAATCTATTACGCATTATCTTTGGCGCCTTCTTCTCAGTTCTTTCACTAGTAACACTGTCACAAAGATGACAATCGTTAACAAAATAATTCCAGCTATTAACCCTGAAAATACCAGCTGCTTTGGTTGCTCAGACTCTTTCTTTTTCTTATTAGATACTTTTGAGGCCTTTTTAGAGTTATCAACCTTGAATTCATTTTGCCATTCCCAACTCTCTTTATCAGTAGTCGCTTTCAAGTTTAAGACATAGTCTCCATCTTGTAACTTGCCGAAATCTTGACTCAACGCCAATTCACTAACGGGCGCCATTTTATAGTTAGTCAGTGATTCTGTTGCCAAAACCTTTTCACTGCCCTTCATCGTTAAGGTACTTTCAAGCTTTAACTCTTTTACAATAGCTTGACTTTCATTAACAATTGGCGTCACCAGTTCATGGGTATCAACTAAAAAACTACTTTTTTTCGCTACTAGCTTCGCGGCTGGCATCTCCTTTGACATTCTCACTGACACAGAATATAAGTAACTATATTCATTATCAACACCCGACGTTTTTTTCTTATCATCTGTTTTGTTCGTGCTAGATAACTCAACTCCACCTAAAACAATTCCTGAGAATTCTTTTTTAGGCAACGTTAATTCAATTAAGAGATCTTTGCTTTCATTAGGCTCTAGCACCACTTTACTTGGTGCCTTAGCGATATCTCGAAAAGCAATTCCATCTTTCGCCAATTTAACATCTGGACTGTAATCTATCACACCAGATGGCGCTGACCCTGCATTTCCTAACTTAACAGCTATGGTCATCTTTTTCGCCGTTTCATTTGTCAAGGTCGTATGTAATGTTTGTTTCTCACCAGGCTTAACTAATAAATCGAAAAAGCCGCCCTCGTTCAATTGATTGTCAGGTAGTTGATTGCGATAGGTAAAACCTAAGCCCTTGTTCACTTTCTCTGCCTTGACGCTTGGTATTATCCCAATAAAACAGCTTAATATTAACACTATCATCCAATATTTTTTCTTCATGTATCTACTCACCTTAATTAAATCGTATAATAAACCTTCCAAGGAGAAAGTGCCAATGTTACTCTCCCAATAATATCAGACTCAGATATTAGCCCAAGATAACGGCTATCTGTAGCAAACTTGCGATTATCTCCCAATACATAATAACTACCTACTGGAATCGTCTCTGCTACTACAAAATCTTCGGTACCTATTTGATTATCACTCGAAACTGCTGTCTGAAGTCGTTCCACACCATTAACAATTAACGCGCCATCTTTGTACGAGATTGTATCACCAGGAAGTCCAACAATACGTGTCACAATATAGTCACGCTTTTTACCTGAATTATTAATAACCACTAGCTCATTTCGACGCTTTCCTTCTAGTTTATTCACCAGTAACCGACTGTTTTGGGTAATCGTCGGAGTCATCGATTGATCGCTGATCTTAATCACACGATACATCATAAAAAAAGAACTTATTAAAACAATCGATGCCACAATAAATGAGACCAACAACAGCTTTAAATAGCTCAAAGCGCTCATCCTGATTCTTTTTCGCGAACGTTCTTTTAAGCGTCTCTTTTTTCTCTTTCCACTTTTTACAGAGGTCGAAGAAGAGTATCTATTCTTTTTCCTGCGTTTTTTTCTGTGAGATTTCATCTCCATCAGCTATTTCGACTCCTTAAATCCCTTAACTAACCTTACTTTTTCGTTATGCCATAAAACTTATAGATTTGATCTGCCAAATCTTCTAATTTTTTGATACTAGCCAAGTAACTCGTGACTAGCTCCTCATCATTTTGCAAGTGTTCAACCGTTTCATTTGCCATATTAACTCCTAGTTGCCCCACTTGTTTGTAGTAGCGGTTAAGTAAAAATTGGACGTCTTGAGGCGCTCTGGCATCGGCATGTTGTAAGGACATACTAGACATATGACCCGCTAATTCTCTTATATTCGCTTCTTTCTTACTACTTTCGCCCTCACCATTGATCGATGTTAAGATACTTTTGGTGTTAGACACATATAGCGTTCCTTCAGTTAAATTATCCATATCCGTTGAACTCAGATTAGTTTGTTGATAATAATAAGAGTAACCTGACACGCCACCTGCGATCATTCCCACCACTAATAATAAAAAAGTGATTCTAATAGCACTAGTCCGCTGCAATTTAACTTCTTTTATCGCTCGCTGTTCCTTTTTCTTCGATCGCCTGCTCTTCATTCGAGCAATTTTAACAGTCATTTTTTTTATTCTGTTCGTTAATAGAATCGAACGAATCAATTGCAAAAGAATCAAGCTTACTGCGATTCCTGCTGCAATCATCCCACCAAGTATCAGCCAATCTAATAGCTCCATTTTTTATCAAACCCTTTACTTTTTAGAACTCTTCTTTCTGTTCTTCTTTTTAGCCGCTTTATTTTTAGTAATAGCTCTGATCCCAACATAAATCAAAACAATCACCAAGACACCACCACCAATAGCAAGCGCTACTAACTTCCAATCTAAACGTTTCTTCTGAATCAAGCTGACATCCTCTTTATTAAATTTATCAGCCTCTTTATCACTTACTGTAAACTCTTCGGTCCATTCCCACTTATCCTTATCATTGTAAATCTTGACCGTCGCAGTGTAATCACCTGCAATCATCGGCTCACCATTTAGAGGGACATTATAGCTCATGACACTATTTGGTGCCATCTCTAGATTATTCTTGCGTGAACTATAGGTGTACGTTTTATTTTTCTTATGGACGATTTCAACTTCACTTGTTAGTTTCGAGATTTTTGTTGGTGTCACATTTGCCACATCTAGAAAGAAGACACTCGTGTAGTTTTGTATCCCTGGGTATACTTTTTTCAACTCTAGATTTGGTTTGACTTCCTCATCTTCCATCGTCAAGGTAATACCAAATAAATAAGCAATTTTATTAACCACCATTTGATTGGCCGCTGTTTTTTCTTTTTTCTTTGAGTCCTCATGTTTTCTCATCTGAAGCCCACCTAAGACGACCCCCTTAAAGCCAACCTCTGGCATTTGGATATTCAGATTAACAATTTCCTTTTTTCCAGGTGCAATCGTGACTGTTTCCGGTACCGTTATAAGATCCGTTAGTTCATAGGCTAAAGAATCATCTGGCAAGAAATTGTTTGGCCCATATTCAATCACGCCACTTGGATTTGTCCGAGCAGTGTTCAGTGATAAATCTACTGTCACATCTGCTGTTCCCGTGTTCGTAAATTCGACAGGAATATCTTGAACCTGCCCCGGTTTCATTAGTAGGTAAAGGGCACCGCTTGCTCGAATTTGATTTTCTGGAAATTTGATTTCATAATTATAGCCGGCACTTTTTTCCATCTCTTCTTTTTCATCTGCTTGAATCACTGATGCACAAAAAAATAAACTGATTATTATCACTAGTAAACTAGCGATTAATACTGATTGATGCTTGACTTTCATGGTATTTCCTCCGTGTTACAAACTTATTCTACAACAAGAGTTGCTATCTACTCCTATCGCTTACTACTTACTAAACGAAAGAGGCTAGAACTATCCTAGCCTCTTTCGTTTACATACATAAATTATTATAGTTTAGCAATTGTCCAAATAACATTTGCTGTATATTCTGCTGCTTCAACCCCTGTACCTGGTAAAATTGTTAATGACACTCCACGATCCATTTCCTTTGTTCCTGATGGAGCTCCAACTACATCTTTATCAGATCTACCAAACTCGATTTTCGAAGTTCCTAAACCTTTTCCAGCAGCTGCACTAGTAACGGGTACAGCTTGACCAACTATTAAATCTACAACAGGTTTAGCCGCAGTTGCCTCTGTGCCAGAGAAAGTAGATTCGATGTTTTGAGTCGCCAATGAAATATAAGCACCCGGTAAAGTTGCGCCACCAGCGGTTTTGAATTCAGTTTCTTGTTGAGCAGTCAATGTCCAACCTAAGGCACCTCCAGGGCGTTGGTCAGTTACTTGAACATAGTTACCACGAGTAACTGGAGTAGTCACACCAGGAGTAGCTGGGTCTACTTGTTTAAGATTCACCGGATCAGCGTACAAAACTTGGTTAGTTGGTGACACTTTATAATTTGAAATAGTTCCAAAACGGAAGTTAGAAATTAAATCAATGTTTAGATCTGCATCTGCTTTTCCAGTAGTAATTTCATCTGGATCCACTTCAACTTCTTTGTCTGTTTCTGGGTCAGTTGGTGTTACAGTCTGACTCTTTTCAAATGTCACACTACCTTTACCTGTTAGTGTATCCGCCGCTAAACTTGTAGAAGCCCCTGCTGATAATACAATTCCTGATACTAATAATGCTGACAATACTTTATTTGCTTTCATAAACAAATTCCTCCTATTTTATGTAAATATTATATTATAACTCAGAGATCGTCCAAGTTAAAATCGATTGATAGTTCTCTTGTCGCTTTTCAGCATTCCCTGGAACAAACAGGCGGATACTAGAATTCTTTAATTTAGACTTATTGACTGAAAAATCACCTAAGTCCTTTTCTGTTGCAGCTCGGTCAACTAACGTTCGTTTCATTAAGGGACTTTCATGCGCTGAACCAAAACTGATCGTCCAAGTGCCAGCCCCTTTACCTTTTTCTGCGTTAGCAACTGGAACACTCGAGCCAATTTCGCTAATTTTAATGGTTTCTTTTGAGATTGTTGGGGCACCTAACTCAAGGTTAGTTGAATTCACCCATTGATTATCAAAAGATAAATAAGCACCTTTTAGAACATGACTCTTATCCTTAGTTGATTGAAAATTCGTTTCTTGCTTAACCGTCACACGCCAACCAGCATTATTACCTCTGTTGTCTGTTACTTGTAGATAGTTTGCTCGTACTTCGTCACTGCCAACTAACCCAATCGGATCAGCGTGATACTCTTGATCCTTATCAGATATTTTCTGATTACCAAAGGAGAGCACAGGGATGTAGTCGAACCTTAAAGGACCTTTTGTTGCTAATATCGGCCCCTCAATATCGATGTTTTCATCTGGATTCTCCGGGTCAATCGGCGGTGTTGTAGTATCCACTGCTTCAAAATCCACTGACCCTTCATTTGTTAACTGTTCATTTGCACTCGTTAATGAACTCGGGAAACTCAATACTAGTAGAGATAGACAGGTGCTAAGGCCTAATGTTGTTAATTTCTTCATCACTCTCCAGCTCCCTCTCTTCTCTTACTCGCTATCAGAAGACAGGCCCAACTAACTAACAAAAGCATGCCTCCAAATCCAACCGAATTAGTCGCCTTTTCCCCCGTTTGTGGAAGAATACCAGGCTTCGGAGTTGGCTTCGGTTTCGGAGCTGGGGTTGATGATGATGTCGTCGTATCATCGTAGAACCCAATCCCTGCGTCATTACTAATCGCACCGCCATTAGCATCAGCAGCCAAAACAGCTGTTGGCGTCAGTGTTATTAACGAGACCATAAGCAGAATAGTTACGATAGCGTGTTTTATTTTTTTCATAGTTGCCTCCTAACTACTCAATGGTATCTCGAAGGGTCCATTTTACTTTCCCTCGGTATTCTTCATTTGCTACAGGGATTTTATTTCCTGTATATTGGAACTTCAATCCATCCTGAGTCGTTGATGCTCCCCAAGAATCAGTTATCGTATAAGCCAAAGACGGATCATTCGCTGCATGGTTATAAATAACTTTTGGTGTCGCAGTCAAATCATAAGTTGTACCTGAATAAACATATTTTAATGCGCCATCAAGAACATCCAATTGTGTTTGACTCGTCATCTCTTCTTCTATCTGAGCCGTAATCGTCCAAGCAGTACGATCACCTCGAGTATCACTTACCACTAGCCCTGTTGCCATTTTCGTTTTATCCACACCGATCATGTCTTTAGCCTTTAACACATTAGCAGTTCCAAAGTTAACTTCATCTGGCGCGGTTTTAAGTTCCAAAATCCCTTTAACAATTACTTTTGTTGCAGCTTTAAAGGTGGCTTCACGGTAGGTCATATCAGCGGCAGGATTAATATTACCAACCGCATTATTAGTCACAGGTGGGTTAACTACTCCTGTTGCTAATCCAGCATTATCTCGAAGGAAGATTTGTAAAACATCATCCTGTTTTAATAATCCTGCTGGAATCGGAACTTCCCAATTTCCTTGGGCATCAACAGTCGTTGCCATATCAGCTCTTTCTGTACCGTTTACCGTAACCGTGACATGAGCACCTGCCAATCCTGTCCCTGTCATTTTTGTCGAGACGGGGCTAACTGGCGCTGTCACAACTGCTGGTTCAGGAGGTGTAACATCGATAACTACTAGGGGCTCTATTGGCTCACTTATATAAGCCCCTCGCTGGGCCTCTACATAAAATTTGGTTCCCGCTGGATAGAAATCTGGTAAGACAAAACTAACATAGCCCTGTGCATCTGTTGTTGCATCAATCACTTTCGAATCATGATCGTTAGTGATTTTCAACTGTACCTGACCCGCAGAAGCGTAGACAGGTAAATAATTGATAGAGCCATCTGGTTGTAATCCATTATTATCAGGTACATCCCCAATTTTTACTTGTATAGCTTTATTTAATGTTTTATCAGCATCTGTGATTTCCTTTTGCCAAATTGGTGTTGGTTTTTGGTTCATCCCACTAATTCGTCTAAACCCAGCAAAGTTGGCTTTATAAGCATCTGCTAACGTTTGTTCTGAAGACGTCACTACTAAATTGTTGTTATTATTGTATGTCGAATTGGCATTTGTCTTGAAATCCAACACCTGATTATAAGTAAAGTCAGATGGACCTAATGGTTCAGATGCTTTTTTCCATAAATCAATATCTGTCCCTCTAATGATGAATTCGTTGTTTGAATTACCAAAGATAGCACGATTATAACGGGTATTGGCTGTATCAACTTGAATATTACGAATATCATAATATTTTGGCTTGTCCAACAAGAAGGTATTACCACTGCTTGTGCCACCAAAGTTAATAAGCTGATTTGTAGCTTTTCCAATCATATATAGCTCAGCGCCTTCTTCCACAGTAAACTTGGCATTGGTCGCGTTGTTATTTGGTGTGGGAGTATTTCCATCAGTAGGACCACCAGTAGTAGCAACTGCGGCATAATCTTTACTACTAGTTATGTTTACTCGGGAACCAATTTTAGCTGTAAAGCTTTGACCATCTCCAAGAAAAGAGACAGTTGTACCATTCATCGAAGCATTGAACACTGTATTTTCACCGATCGTGATGGCTTTATAAGACCTAAAGACCGCTGGATAAGTACTTCCTGGTCTGTCCGGATTTTGACGCAAGTTCACCAACGAATGATTGCCAACTTCAAAGCGTGCAGCTTCACCAGTCTCTCCTGCTTCTTTTGGCGTTTTATACCAGAATAAAGAATAGTTTTCTTCTGAAATATATCCTTCATACTTGGTTCCATCTTCCATAACAACATCACCTGCATACAAATTCTCACCTCTAGTGTTCAAGTTGTTAACACCATAAAAAGTAATTTGAGCAAGTGACGCCCTTGCCAACCTCTTAGTCCCAGATGTAACAGATTCATAAGGGATAATTACATTTCCAAAGCGAAAGTACCAAGATGCAGAATTTCTGGAACTTCCTGTTTCTGAGAAGGTTCTTGCATCAATCAAGGAAGAAGGTTGATTTTCACCCGCAACTGTCCCATTATTTCTCATGATAATATCATGTACATGAAAAAGAGGCGTCGTTCCATCAGTTATTTTTGCAAATCCTAAATTTCTATTTACTAAATCAAGTTTATAGTACTTTTCAGCATCAGTTGCATCAGCTGGAATATCTGCTGAATTTGAGAACTTACTCCCATCAATTTCGATGCTTGTTTTTCTTGCAGCAACATCCGCTCCAGCAGTTATATCGTTCTTCAATTTAATTTTAGTTACGGTAGAATCATTGTACGCTGTAAGAAAACCAGACCAATCTATAACTTCTACAACTTTTTCTTCCGGATTAAAACTTGAGCGCTGATTTGCCGCAGCGTTTCTAACTGCTATTTCTTCTACTGTAGCTGGAATATATTTTTCTTCACTTATTACACGACTCTCTTGCCCCAAACGTAAATTTGGATCTAAAGGCGATGATAACTGGTTGATAAGTGAGTCATCTGCTTTTAGTTTACTAGTTGGTTTAATATAAAGTATACTTGTTCCCACTGCCAAACAACCAATTAATGTTCCACTAAGAATTAGACGTTTCATTTTCATTTTATGTTAGTTCTTCTCCTTTCTATTTTCAAAGTAGATTATAGTGATAATTTTTTCTTTCAAATTCAAAAGACCCGTTCGTTATAAATAACTTAATGAACAAAATATGTTATTTAACGAAAATAAATTCAATAACAGATCAATTTTGAACAATACTTGAAATTATCTTCTACAACTTCTATTCCCTACATTTGAACTAGCTTTTTCATTAATATTTGTTTTTCGAACCTATAATAACATCTTTTTTCTATTAAAGCAACTACTGAGTATAATGATCATTTTAGCTACAATGTATGTAAACGTTTATTTACTAGCCTTTATAGCCCTAAAGACATCATTACTTCAAAAAAAAATAGGGTATTACTTCTTTTAGTTCAAAATATAAATAACAAACAAACAACTTAACACATTAGCTGCTAAATAGTAACAGTTGTCATTATACGCTCCTTTTTATCTATAGGTCAATAGGGTATTACTATATTAATTTTTTCAATTTAAATCATTATCGAACAAACTATCTCAGTGAATAGTTTTTTCTTGCAATTTTAAATACAAATGAAACTTTTTTTGTTCATCACGACTTTAAACTTTTTTATTGAATTTAAAAGTCAATCGTTTCATATCATATATTAATTACTTCTGGCATGAATTCAATTAGCTTATTTCATTTCCTGCCTAATTAAGCACATATTTCAAACATAATGGTTATGATTCCCCCTACCAAAGAAGCACTCTAAATTAGACTATGTCTTGTGCCAGGTATTCCTTAGCTAACAAACACACTTAGGTCATATCTGTTTACTCTAGATAATACTCTTATCTACCACAACACTGGTATTTTACTTATTCTCATTCGAACTTGTCACTAACTTAGTTGCCATATTATCATTTAATCACTATTTTCATGCTAAGTTTACTGATGCTAGGATGAAATCATGGACACGTTTTGGTAGAATTATACCTAAGAAGAAAAGGACGTGTCTCAAATGGCAAAACAACGATTTACTGAAGAGTTCAAACAAACGATTGTTGACCTCTATCACGCAGGCAGCTCGGTAGAACAATTGGCAAGTGAATATGGAATGGCGTCACAAACCATTTACAAATGGATTAAGTTTTATACACCAAATGACGCCTCTGGCGTTACGGAAGCCGAGTTTCTTAAATTGAAAAAAGAAATAGCTCAACTTAAGGAGGACAATGACATCCTAAAAAAGGTCTTAACCATATTCGCAAAAAAATAGATGATAAAACATTGCTTGATACGGTTCATCATTTATCAAGAAATATGACTATTTCTAGAGCCTGCCAGCTACTTGAACTTCCCCGTTCAAGTTATTATGAAAGATTAACCCGAACTGACTCGAATCGAACAAAGGAAAATAAAAAGTTAAGCGACAGAATCTTGAGGATTTATT